>RDYZ01000018.1:0-15560 GCA_004293855.1 Oscillatoriales cyanobacterium
TCGTTATGCGGCCTGTCAATACGCCACGCGATCGCCGTTTTTACGCTGTGCTGTGCATCCCGATATTCAGTGCGAAACCTGTTGCGACTATTCACCTCGATAAACTTAGATGTTTAGACGGGTGAGTCCAAGACGGTGAGAATCCGTGAGCGGTTCGAGATCGTGGGTGTAAGGGGAGCGGGTATTGGCTAGCCTTCGCGCTGTCAACCCCTCTCAGCGGCCTGTGCTTTCCCTTCGATCGCCACCCATCACCCACATCGTGACACCGTAAGCTCTCGTTCTAGGGGCTGTCATTCATTTAATTAAGATCGAGGGAATGTCTAGCTAGCGTTTACCTAGCGTTTACCTAGCATGGGGAGCCGCCCCTAGAGTTGTGATTGGGGCATTCTACGGTTTACCTAACCAGGGTTCTACGATGCCTTGATGACACACCCTAGCCTCACGGTGCTGGACCCGTCTTGCGTCTTGCGTCCCACCCCACCATAGATCTGCCATTCAGCATCGCGACCATGACTTCAGACCGGACACAGAACACGGCCAACACAGCTCACTCATTCCAAAGCCTCAGCAGTGACGATCTCGTCTTTCTCGAAGACAATCAGACCTGGCCGATTCGAGAAATTGATGATATTCAACCCCACGGGGTTGTGCTTGTGCTGCACGTGGAGTCTCGAGTGATTGAGCATGTGAGCGCCAATACCTCGATTTATCTGGGGGTTGAGCCTGACGAGCTGCTCGGGCGATCGATTTCAGTGTTATTTGACCTGGAGAGCTTGCCATCGAAACCGATGACCAAGTCCTCTCAACTCAAAGTACCGTCGCCAGCTTTGCCAATTATTGAGTGCGAACTGACCACTCGCAATCGCTCAAAATCGTTTTATGCCCGCCTGCATTTTCAGGCGGTGCGCATTTTGCTGGAGCTGGAACCGAGGCCCAACGATGCGCTGACCGGTGTTGCTCTCGATCGATCACTCAACGCGGCGATCGAGGCGATCAGTTCCGCCGAGGATCTAGCGGAGTACGCCATGATGGTGGCGCGTGCGGTGCGATCGATCTCCGGCTTTGATCGGGTCATGGTCTATCGGTTTGAGCCGGACTCTAGCGGCGTCGTGATCGTGGATGATACCGACGCGCCGATCGAAAGTTTCCTCGGCTTACATTTCCCCGCCACCGATATTCCCCGTCCCGCGCGGGAGCTGTTCCTTGAAACTGGGCTGCGATGCATTCCAGACATCCACTACACCCGTGTGCCCTTTGTCACCCATCTGCCCCAGGACAGCACAGCCCCGATCGATGTCTCGGCCCTGTGGCTGCGGGGGGTGTCACCTCCCCACGTGGAATATTTGAACAATATGGGTGTCCACGCCTCGATGACGATCTCCCTCGCCACGGATACGGGTCTCTGGGGATTGGTGGCCTGTCATCACTACAGCACGAAGATGATCAGCCACACCACCCGTCAGACGCTGCAACTGGTGTCAAAAATTGCCAATCTCTCCCTGCTGCGACAGCAAAGCCTGTTATTGCACCAGAACCAACGGCAAAATCTCGCGCTGCTCAACAAAATTCGGGACGCCTACACCACCAATGGGAACAGCGCCCTCAGCATTCTCAAACGCTATGCCTACGAACTGATCGATATGTTTCAGGCCGATGGTGTGGTGCTTTATCTCGATCAGGACTACAAGGCGATCGGGTTAACGCCCACCCAGCCGGAGATTCAACAGTTTCTCATCTGGCGTCTTCAGAAACACCAGTCTGACGATATCTTTGAGACCTCCCATCTCCGGATGTGGTATCCCCCGAGTCAAAATTGGTCAACCTCGATCGCCGGTCTTTTGGGCGTTTCGGTGGTTTTGCGGAATGTCACCGCCATTTCCCATCACATTCTTCTGTTTCGATCGGAACAAACCCACACCATCACCTGGGCTGGAAATCTGTCCGATTCGATCATGCAGGATGAAACCGGTCAGCTCAAACTTTGCCCGCGCAACTCCTTTGAGCAGTGGAAGCAAAGCGTTCAACATCGATCGTTGCCGTGGAGTCCGTCCGAATATGCCTCGGCTCGCGACTTGCATCAAACGCTACTGCTGGCAGCCCTGAATTTTTCGACCAGCGCTCTGGTGGAAGCGGCTCGGCAAGCGGAAGCGGCCAACCGGTCAAAGAGCAATTTTTTGGCAAACATGAGCCACGAAATTCGGACGCCGATGAATGCGGTGTTGGGCTTTACGGAGCTGCTACAGCCCCTCATGACCGACAAGCTCACCCAAAGCTATCTCAATGCGATCGAGTCCAGTGGTCGCACCCTCCTTGCCCTCATTAATGACATTCTCGATCTCTCCAAGATTGAAGCCGGTCGGCTAGAACTCAATCCAGAACCGGTCAATCTACGATTACTGATTCGAGATATCCAGCACATTTTTAGTCAAAAAGCACAAAGTAAACACATCGGGTTACGGGTTGAAATTGACGAAGATTTGCCGCTATTGCTTTATTTCGATGAGGTGCGACTCCGGCAAATTCTATTCAATGTGGTGGGAAATGCTCTGAAATTTACCGATCGGGGAGAAGTGAGTATTCAACTCGATCTCTGTAACTCGCCCCCTCCCGCCGAACACTGCATTAACCTCAGAATCCGAGTGCGGGATACGGGCATTGGCATTGCCCCTGATGAGCAAGAACGTATTTTTGAGTCCTTCACCCAAAGCCAACCCAATCTCACTCGACGCTTTGGGGGGACGGGTTTAGGACTGAGCATCACTCGGCGCTTGATCGACATGATGAACAGCACGATCGAGCTTGAAAGTGAGCTGGATTTGGGGAGTACCTTTACGTTCACCTTTCCCAATGTGAAGATCGCCGCCTCGGGAAATTATCGATCGTCGCAGAATGGCCCCACCACACCCCAAGCTCAGCATCCCCTCGAACACGACGACTACGATTTTGATCAGTTTCAAGCGGCCCATATTCTGATCGTGGATGATATTCAATCCAATCGTGATCTCTTAGCGGGCTACTTACGCACCACCAACCACACCTTAAGCTTTGCCCAGGATGGTCAGGAAGCAATTCGACGCGCCCAATTTGACCCACCCGATGTGGTGTTAATGGATCTACGGATGCCGAATATGGATGGCTATGAAGCGGTCAAACGGCTGAAAAGTATGCCAAACACCCAGGCCATCCCGGTTATTTTTGTCACGGCCTCCGTTCGCCAAGATGATGAACAGGATTTACAAAAATTGGGGGTGGGACTGGTTCGTAAGCCGGTGAGTCAAGGACGGTTATTTCATGCCTTGAAAGCGGTGTTGCCACTCAAGGCCAGCGGGTCGATCGAGTCACCCCCTGACGCCAACCCAAATCAGGCTGCCGATCCCAGCACCGCACCAGAATCCCAACCTGCCAATCCAGAACCCACATCCTGGGTTTCCGATCAGGACCGGGCGTATCTGATGCAGCAATTTGATCAGTTGTCGCGAGATACCTGGTCACCCCTGTTACATGTGCTCGATATCGATGGTTTAGAACACTTCGCGAGCATCCTCACCCAACTGGCCGATGCGGTTCCCTACCCAGCGCTGACGAGCTATAGCCAAACCCTCAATCAACAGCTTGAGGATTTTGACTGGGAAAATCTGCCTCAGACGATCGCGGATTTTGTGGCGTTACGGGATTCTCTGAATTCCCAGTGATTCCGTCTGGTCGCTGGATCGGCAATCGGTTGGCAGGAACTGCGCTGTGGATTCTCTGCACTTTCTGGACTCTCTGGACTCGGTGACCTCACATTGTTGTCTGGCGGTTGGGCTGGCCGGTGGCATCGTGGGGTGCGAGGGCGGATAATGCGGGCTCCGGCGTCTGAGCTTTCGATAACGGAATTTCAATCGTCACCGTTGTACCACGATTGAGCCCCAAACTACTAATGGCAATGTGTCCATCCATCATTTCCAGCAAGTTTCGTGAAATCGCCAAGCCCAGCCCGGTTCCGCCAAACTTGCGGGTTGTTGTACCATCCACCATCACAAATGGCTCGAATAATTTATCGTGCACCCGAGGATCAATACCAATGCCGGTATCCTGCACCTCGATCGCCGCACAGAGTCCCGAGGGTTTGATGCGCTCATCACTCAATTGATCCTCCGATCGTGGCAAGGTCGATGGCCGCACCTGGATCAACACGGAAATCTGACCCACGTCTGTAAACTTCACGGCATTGCCCACGACATTGACTAAGACTCGGCGTAATTTCGCCGGGTCAGCGTAAATCATCACATTCGAGTCCCCTAAACTCAGCTTCAGTTCCAGGGCTTTGGTCTCAATCTCGTGCTGTTGCAGTTCGATCGCTTCGAGGGTTATCTTCCGCACATCAATGAATTCGGGAATCATCGTCACGGTTCCCGCTTCGATCTTTGAGATATCCAGAATGTCATCAATAATGGCGAGCAAGTGCAGCGCCGAATCGTCCGCCCGTTGCAGAAAATCTAGCTCTTCCTCACGATCTTCACAAAAGCCATCACGCACCAGGCGAAGACTACCAATAATCCCGTTAAGCGGGGTTCGCAACTCGTGGGAAATCGTGGTTAAAAATTCGTTTTTGAGTTGGTTGGCCTGACGGGCATTTTGCCATGCGGCGGATAACTCGTTGGCCCAGGATTTGAGCCGCTCGATCGAGGCATTCATCACCGCTGCAAGCTGATTAAACTCCCGGATGGTAAAACGCGCAGGCAACGCTTCCGGCGTTAAATTGCATTCAATATTGCGGGCATAGCGTCCGAGTCGTTCGATCGGACGAGCCAGATCGCGCGTGAGGAACAGCGTCGCCGCCAAATTGGCCGCCAGCAATAACAGCACCAGATTGACCATAACCCCGCGTACAGCAACGAGGTTGTCGAGGGCTAATTCGAGATCCGCCACCGACATAATCATCCACTCCGCCTCACCAACATCAAACTGGTCAGCCTCCTGTGGACTCAGGGTTGGATCTACGATCCGGACATGACCCACGATCGCCTGACGGGTCTGATCATCAAGCTTGAAAATACTGGAACTCAGAACGGCCCGCTGGGCAAACTCGGCGGAACTTTCCTGGGTGAGCTGATCC
Source organism: Oscillatoriales cyanobacterium (assembly GCA_004293855.1). Taxonomy (GTDB): domain Bacteria; phylum Cyanobacteriota; class Cyanobacteriia; order Cyanobacteriales; family Geitlerinemataceae; genus RDYZ01. The sequence continues at coordinate 5,099 of RDYZ01000018.1, forward strand.
AAGCGATCGTAGTCCGGTAGCTCATTCAGATGGTGGCCAACATAGCCCGCAATCGGGTAGGAGAGAATGGTATTGGCCGTATCTGCAATTAGGGTTGCATTGCTGACTAACGAGGAATGACCTGAATTGCGGTGTTCTAGGGGCAGTTGGGCGGTGAGGCGGAGGACATATTGCGGGGCTGCCCCCTCGGCAGGGCTCACCGGAGCATTTAAGAGAAAATAGGTCACCACCTCGGGTGAAGATGGGCGAGGACTGGCGATCGGTGAATTATCGCGTTGGCCGGATTGTGCGATCGGTATGGGGGCAAAAAAGGTCTGGATCTGAATCGCCTCCGGATCGCGATCGGGTTTGGCAGGGGTAACGCCTGCCGTTTGCTCCTCTGGCATGTATCTGGGCACGTACGGGTCAATCGTCTCACAGGTATTGGCCAGCACCCGACGATCGGCGATCGACTCTAACCAAATGCAGGCCACATTATCCGGTAGCTGCGTCATGAGATGTTTGAAAAAGACTTCACTCCCCGCAAAATCTCCCATCGTCACCACCGACGCCTCACGAGCCACACTTGCACTCAACCGCAGCGTCGTCAAAAAACGGGATAGATCCTCACCCTTACGCTGTGCGCTTTGCACCAAACCATCGTGTGTCGCTTCTAGCAAACTCAACCGTACCTGGCGATAGGTCAAAAATTGCCCAATCAGCAAGACCGGCACACTCAATAACAGGATGCGCGACAGTAGGATACGGCGAAACGAAATCGGGCCGAACATAGTTGATAGAAGATGCCCAGGGCGAACTGACATTCAGATACCCGAAACTGAGATTGATAACAAAGTGTCTGGGGAATATATTGCTGACGTTAACCCCACAGGGTTCATGTTTCGACTCAGACCCAGGACTGACTGACCGATCGACGTTCCCGAGACCCGCACTCGGATCGCAAACACCCAGAAACCCATGTCTCGATCGTGATGAAATCAAGCCCAGCTTGAGGGACGTTCGGTTTAACGGGACACCCTAGGAGCCGTGTGATGCACCTATCGATATACATCTGAATAGCCAAGCAATCTGAATGATTCCGATGGCTTACATCAGTCAATATATTTCATATTCGTTGGTTCAGTGTACAGGCGATCACTCTGCACTTCGGGAATAATGTGAACTCCATAGGGCTTGGATGCGATCGCGTCTTCGATTAGTTTTGTAGTGATGACGTTAGTGAACACGCATCTTGTCTCTGTCTCATAAGGTGTGACATGGTTTTGTGGCTGGCTGCCAACGCGGCATTATTTACGATCGCCTACCTTCTCGGTTCGACACCGACGGGCTATTGGGTCACCTATCGGTTGGCTGGGTTTGATATTCGCCGTCACGGCTCGAAGTCCACCGGTGCGACGAATGTGTTGCGGGTACTCGGGAAAAAACCCGCCTTGTTTGTGTTTATCGTCGATATCCTGAAGGCCGTATTGGCGATCGCGATCGTGCGTTGGGTCTACGCTACGCCTGAGTTACAGGCGATCGTGCCGTCGGGTTTGGTGGCTGAAACTTGGCAAGCCTGGATCGAAACTTTGGCGGGAATTTGGGCGATCGTGGGTCACACCTATTCCCTGTGGCTCCTGGTCGGGCCGGGTCGCGATCCGGAACTCACCAGCGGTGGTAAGGCCGTCGCCAGTAGTTTGGGCGTGTTGCTGGCGTTGTCCTGGCCGGTGGGGTTAGCCACGTTTGGGGCGTTTGCGTCGGTGTTGGCGATCTCCCGGATTGTCTCGCTGGGATCGATCGTCGCCGGGGTGTTTGTCGCGGTGTTGATGCCGCTGAGTGGCCAGCCGTTGCCGTACTGCCTGTTTGCGGCGATCGCGGGGTTATACGTGGTTGTGCGCCATCGGGCGAACATTGCAAGGCTGCGGGCGGGGACAGAACCACGCATCGGTGAGAAGGAAGCAGATCCCGTGGCAGAGGTCATTGGGGATACACCCGAACTCACGTAATGTTCTGAACCCGAATTCACATTGTCAGGACTTACGGACTGACCGGCTCAAACCACGCAATACCGTGGGCGCATTGCCAGGATGCCCCGACAAGTTTCGATCGTTTGCGTAAGTCCTGATTGTGTTAGGGAAAGAAAACAATTTTGTCGCCAAAGAGACCCCAATACTGGAAATAATTTGTTACATCTATTGCAGACTAAGTGCTGTTGCTGTGGGATGCTCCAAACCTTGACCGGATCAGGGGCTCGTCAAACCCGCGTCAACACCGCAAAAGCCTGGAATACTGGGGATTTTGTGCAGATTTCAACACGACCTTAGCCTAATTTACTCAAACCACGATCGCCATTGGGCGGCGAGTCACCGTCATGGGGACTGATTATTGTATGGAGAAAATCAGCATGGATTGTCGGAACGTTCAATTTTGCGATCGTGCGTCTGCGGTCGATTTTCAGCAGCTTCAGGCATTATTTGAATGTTCAGCCTTTTGGGCGGCAGAGCGTAGCATCGATGATATGCGGATCGCCGTTGAGCATAGCAATCCTGTCATTACCGCCTGGGATGACGATCGGCTGATTGGCTTTGCACGGGCAACCTCTGATGGGATCTTCCGGGCCACCATTTGGGATGTGGTGATCCATTGTGACTACCAGGGTTTAGGGCTGGGTCGTAAGTTGGTCGAAACGCTGCTCGGTCATCCCATCATGAATCGGGTTGAGCGCGTGTATCTGATGACGACCAATGAGCAAAAGTTTTACGAACGGATTGGCTTTGTGGAAAATTCCACAACGACGATGCTGCTTGAACAGTCCCCGATCGATGCCCTCAGCGTCACCACGATCGCAGGCGATCGTGGCCTGACGGTTGCGGCAGAATCCTAGATCCCTAGACCGATCGAACCTATCCCGCCCCCCCAACGGTGATGACTCCCCAATACGGGTTGGGGTCAGTCGATGCCCTGCTGACTCCAACCCAGGTTCATGATTCAGGCTGGGTTACACCTTAAGGATTACACCGATCGCGGTAGCCAAAACCGCAGGCGTGAGATCGTCGGTTGCTCGGGATTTAGGATGATCGGGAGATCGATACCACCGCCGAGAAGTTCGATCAACAGTTGATTCAGGAGGAGCCGCAGGCTGGGCGACAGCTCAAAGTCGGGCAAGGGCTGCTTCGCGTCCTCCCGTTGACTGGCGATGTGACGGTCTAGGAAATCGATCGGATCGCTGAAGTCATCCGAGGCCAGGGCTGAATCGAGGCAAAATTCAACCCTATCCGCTTGGGTTTGGCAGGTGAGTTGCACCTGGGCGTCACGACGCCGCCCTGCATCGATCGCCAGTTCTAGCAAATCAATCAAGATCGAGATCATCAAGTCTTTATCTGTTGCGATCGTCACCTCGGGCTCCGCAAGATTCAGGGTAAAACTGACGCTACCGTTCGCCGCCTCCAGTTGGATCGGCTCGCAAACGCGCTGCAAGAGTTGATGCAGGCTCAGGGGTTGAATCTTGGGAGGACGTCGCCCAGCCTCGATCCGTGAGACCAGGAGTAGCGAGTCGAGCATGTGAACCAGTTTTAGGGCAGCTCTATTCGCTTCTTTAATAAAGTCATGCTCTTCTTCCGTATCCTCACACAGATCTTCCAAGACAAGCTGATGGCTGCCGATGATGCCACTCAGGGGCGATCGCAGCTCATGGGAAATCCGGGCGAGAAAGTGGGATTTAAATTGGGCTTCCCGTCGAGCGAGCAGGTAATGTCGCTGCAAGTCACGATGTTCGGCGATCGTGGCTTCGATCTGCTGACGGAGGATTGGATCGTCGATTTTATCGAGGTCGATCGCAGTGAGATTCACGGACATGGTGACGCTGGGTAGATCAGGCTGGGGGCAGTCGGTTCGATCTTCAGTTAGATCTGACGTTCAAGCATGGCTTGAAAGTCATCGTAGGGCTTGGCTCCAACGATCGTCTCGACCAATTCCCCCTGTTTAAAACACATCACCGCCGGGATGCTTTTAATACCAAACCGTTTCGCGACGGGTTTATTGGCATCGAGATCCAGCTTCAAGACTTTGGCACGATCGGCATACTCGTCCGCCAATTGGTCAATCAACGGCGCAATGACCTTGCAGGGGCCGCACCAGGTCGCGGTACAGTCCACCACTAAAATCGGTTCGGAGGCGAGCAGCGAGTCAAACTCCGCTTCGTCCTGAATAAAGGCCGCTGTTCCCATCTGATTAAACCTCTTCTTTTTTTATCATTCGTGATCTTGAATGATTATCCCGTATGGCCTTTACCCCATGCTGGACTTGTCGTTAAACTTATCGCGCCGAAAGCACGCAACAGCCAAGGGCGAACACCCATAGCACGGGCGTCTTGCCGGGGAATCTGGGACGGCGATCCCTCCGGATCAATACAGTTCCCAACGCCGATCGGCTTGATATTTGACAATGATCGGGCGTGCTAAACGGTTGACGTCCACGGTTTCGACTTGAATATCCTTGGGTAGGACAAACAACGCTGGGATGAGATCCGCGTTTAAAAATCGTGTGGGAACATCGATCGTCAAGCTGGATGGATCGATCGCCCGCTGGCTAGCTAAGATAAATCCCCAGGGGCCAAAGCTGGGAATGTCCACGGTATAGGGAGCCGTCAGCAATCCAGCCGCTTTTAAGGTGGTGTCCACGCAGGCAAAGGCTCGTGGGGCAAAAAACGGACTCGAGGCTTGGGTCACCAGCACCCCATTGGGGGTGAGGCGCGATCGCAAGCGGCGATAAAATCCATCGGAGTAGAGCTTGGCGATGGCATCGTGATCGGGATCAGGAAAATCAGCAACGATCGCGTCGAACTGCTCCGAAAGCTTGGGGGCGATCGAAAATGCATCGCCGTAGCGGATCTCGACGCGGGGATCATCGAAGGCACGATCGTGGAGTTGGGCGAGCAGTGGATAGCGACGCGCGAGCTGCACGATCGCCGGGTCGAGTTCAAGCAATAACACCCGCTCGACCGATGACCATTTCAAGATTTCCCGCAGGGCCAAACCATCCCCCGCCCCCATTAATAAAATACGTTTGGGGCCGCTCGTGGGGGTTGCGGCGGCGGCGAGGGCCGGATGAATCAGCGCTTCGTGATAGCGATATTCATCGATCGTCGAAAATTGCAGTTCACCATCAATATAGAGCCGCGCATCTTGGCTACCGCGCGTCAGGACGATGCGCTGGTACGGCGTTTGGAGGCGCGAAACAATGGGCGCATCGTACAGCGTATTTTCGAGCGTATTGCCCAACGGCACGCTTAACGGCGCGATCGCCCAGAGGATCGCGGTAATCATGAAACCCCACCAACGCCAACGCCGCAGAGCCGGGAATGACTGCCCGATCGCCACAACCATCAGGGCCGGAAGCGATCCCAAGATCGCCGCCGTGGGAAACATACCAAATACGGGCAACAGCACCACGGGAAAGGCGATCGAACCGAACAGAGCGCCGACATAATCCAGTGCAAGAATGCGGGCTAAGGAATCCCGAAGACCGCGATCGCGCTCGATGATCCGTGTCAGAAGCGGCACTTCTAAACCGGCCAATGTCCCCAAAATCAGCGTCACGAGAATCAGCCCCAACCAAAGGGATTGATCGAGGACAAATAGGGCAAATAAACCCAGGGGAAGCAGCGCACTGAGGGGTGCGATCGCCAGTTCCACCTGAACAAATCGGGTGAGCAGGTGAGCCGTTTGCGCCGCGTCTAGGGCGGGTGAGGCGATCGGAGTGATGGGTGAACTCGCGACCGGATCATCCGACAAAATAAATTGACTCAGGTAAGAACCCAGCCCCATCGCCGCCAGGAACCCACCCACCGCCACACCGTAGGCCAGTGCCTGATTGCCCACCAGATAGCTCGCCAGGGTTCCCAGCAACAGCTCGATCGCCAAACCGCAAGCCGACGACACCGCAGCCGCCAGCAGCAACACATTACACTGACGTTCACTGAGCCCTGGATCTGGGGGCAACTCGTCCAACGGATCGGCAGCATCGGCATGGGTCGGAACAGCAGGCGGAAAATCGTTCGGTGTCAAGGGTTGATCAAGGGAAGGAGTGTCGGCGATCGGGCAAACGAACCAGCGAGCCAGCCAGCGGGGTTAACTCGGGCAATTCCACCCTATTTCCCCCCAGATCCAGGACCACCACCGCGAAACGTGCCGTATTCGGTGCGGGTGGGACTATCAATCCAACGGCCACTGGAATAGTGACCGGAGGTGGACGTACCGTAGCGCGAACGATAGGTCGAGTCGGACTGCCGCAAGCTGAGGGCAGATTTTTGTGAATAGCCGAGCCAAATGGCCCAAATTGCAAGGCCGAGGGTGGTGGCGGTTAAAAGTCGAGCAAACCAAAGCAGCATCATGACAAACTGGGGTTAACGTGAGGGGAAAACTGGGGGCAAACTTGTGAAGTGCTGGGGGAGTGAGGGGGGAGGTCGGTGGTTAAGCATCAGGGCTGAGGTTGGTCCCTCGATCGAGACCTGAACCGTTCTGCCCCACTCAGGAAAAACCCAGACCGGGATGTTCGCCCAGCACGTCGTCATCATTGGGTGGATCTTGATCCTCGAGGATATCGATCGCCACATTTTCAATATCCGTCACCTCAACCCGACCCGATGTTCTCGCCCCATCAAACACCGTGATTGTGGTGCGATCGACCGACGCATCGGGGGTCACCTCCACATAAAACCCGTAGGGCCCTTTCTCCAACAGGCGAAAATAGGCGTTGAGCTCACTCTGGCGAACCGCTTGGCCGATAAATTTTGGGGTGACTGGGTAGGTGTGTTGGTAAACATCCTCACCATCAGCATTCCGAATCCAAAGGTTGGCCTCCAGAAGCGGCGGTGTCGTTTCATCGGAGGCAATTTCCAGCCGCAGATGCACGAGTTTCCGCGAGCCGCCCAGGGTGCCGCGTGCTCCCACATCGCTATCCCGAATCGTCTTAAAGATGGCTTGGCGACCACAGCCCGTCCGAATCATCTGGCCTGACATCCAGGTCAAAACGGCCGTGACAATCCAACCCCAGTACAGCGGGGTTCGATAGACGACACCGGTGCTGGCCTTGACCGTGATCGGGACCGATCGCTCGATCGGCTGGCCGCTACTGGTTGTGTAGTCCAGCACGGATACCGCAAGGGTTAGGGTTTCACGGTTTTGGGCTTTGATGTCCAAACCGGCATCGAGATCCTGTTCTGACCAGGTTCCAGATTCGCCGTCTTCATTCCAGGTTCCGGATTCAGACCAGGCTTCTTTCATGGCAGACGTCACTACCTCGCCCTGACTGTCGAGCAAAATCAGTTCGTAGGTGACCCAATGATTTGAGGGGATCTTCGCCTCGGCTTTGATCCGCATCGCGCCGATCGGGTTGGGTTCTAGGGTCAAGGCGCCAACTTCCACATAGTCTTCCGGATCGGGTTCGACGCTGATGGTTTTGCGGATTTGGGTTTTCCCCAGAAACCATGAGGCGACGATCGCCACGCTAATCAAGCCGAACGCAAACCAGCGTAGGATAATCGCCGGTTCGAGAAACTTGCGGGTACTGTAGGTTGGGCTGGCGCTCATGTCGCAACGCTCGAAAGATTGATGGGGCGGACGGATTCGACCTCGGTGCAGAGATCGGCTCGATCTCCAAGACACGATGCACCGTCATTGCTGCCATCATAGCGAACGGATTTGGGTGACCTCCGGCATTCAGTGATGATGGGGTGTGCGTTTAGGCTTCAGCGTCCCGATCGAACAGCGCACGGCACAGGGTCCGGAAGCGATCGCCCCGTTCTTCAAAACTACTGAACTGGTCAAAGCTGGCACAGGCAGGCGAAAGCAAAACGGTTTTCGCATCCAGTTCGATCGCCAAGACCGCCGATCGCACAACCGCATGGTCCAAGGTTTCGACACACTCATAGCGCCCATAACCGATCTCGGTTAACCGTTGGGCAAAGGCATCACTCGCCGCACCGATGAGCAAGACATAGGCGGCTCGATCGGCGATCGCATCCATCCAGGCCGCATCATCCCCCTCTTTGATCGATCCGCCTGCGATCAAAATAGCGGGAGCCTCCACCGATGTCAGTCCAACCTCCGCTGCGTCGTAATTGGTCGCCTTACTATCATTGACAAACCGCACCCCCTGCCAGGTGTCGATGACCTCCAAGCGATGCGCCACACCGGGAAAATCAGCCACCGCCGCCGCGATCGCCTCGGGCTCAAGCTGGGCGATCCGAGCCGCCGCCACCGCCAGCAATAAATTTTGCTGGTTGTGCGCTCCGGGCATCTTGAGCGCTGCCACCTCCACCACTTTGACCCCCTCCACATAGACCCAACCGGATTCGATATAGGCGTAGGGGGTGATCCCGTCTAGGGCGGTGTAACCCTGTACCGACGTCCAGTAGGCATCGCCGCCCCAGTCCGTACGGTGGGCGTACAGGGCCGGGTCATCACCGTTCAAAACCCGATGTTTCGATCGGTGCAACAGTGACGCCTTAATGGCGTAGTAGTTTTCGAGGGTGTAGTGGCGGTTGAGGTGGTCGGGGGTAAAGGTTGTCCACAGACCGATCGTGGGAGCCAGGGCGATCGACGATTCGATCTGATAGCTGCTCAATTCCGCGATCGTCCAGTCGATCGGTCGATCTAAATCTGGGGCTAACGCCAACTCACAGGCCGCAAAGCCGATATTGCCGCAGGCCGGAGCCCGCAGACCGCTGCGCTGAAAAATCGCAGCCGTGAGCGCTGTTGTTGTGGTTTTACCATTCGTGCCGGTGATGCCGACCCAGGGACGATCGCCGAGGGTTTGCCACGCCAATTCCATCTCGCCCAGGGTCTCGATGCCCTGCGATCGGGCCGCTTCCAGAGCCGGTAAATCCCAGGGAACCCCCGGACTCACGATCAGTTTTTCCGTCTCCGGAAATGCCTCCAACGTAAAACTCGTCCCCAGGTGCACCGTGATCCCTTCCGCCTCGAGGAGATGTTGCTGGGCGGCGAGCCGATCGCCCGTTCCCTGATCACTCAGTCCGACCGTATAACCGCGTTGAACGAGCAGACGAGCGGCAGCAATGCCGGATTTTCCGAGGCCGATAACGTGAGCGTAGGTCATGGCAAATCGTGTCGAATAGGATGCTAGACGAGCAGGGAGATCAGGGCGGGAAATCGCGAAACGCGATCGACAGCCTACCCATCATAAAATGAGGGCGTATTTACCTGACGCCTTACCCAATCTAAGGTTTGAGGCCCAGGTATTGCGCTTGTTAAACCTACATTCTCTTTGATTAGGATTGGTTGTACGTCAGTATGGCGACCCTCCCCCCCTTACGCCAAAAAGAACTTGAGCGTCTGGTTACGAAATTTGATCTCGATCCGGTGTCCGCTGGTTTGGATTGGACTCTGCTCGATTTAGCCCTTACCCATTCCAGTGCGTCCGCGACGGAGAATTACGAACAGCTTGAATTTGTCGGTGATGCGGTGATCCGACTGGCCGCAGCCCGCTTTCTCTGGGAAAACTACGCCGATCGCCCCGTCGGTGAGTTTGCCGCCATTCGATCGATTTTGGTTAGCGATCGAGTGCTGGCCGAAATTGCCGATAGCTATAATCTGCAACGCTATCTTCGGGTTCGAGGTAGCACCCGCAATGATCGAACGGCCACCGCTCCCCTCTTGGCCGATGCTATGGAAGCGATCATCGCAGCGCTTTACCTACCAACCAGCGATCTTGGGGTGGTACGATCGTGGCTCGATCCGCAGTTTGCCACTCGCACCGAGGCCATTCTGAGCGACCCGGCACGCCAAAACTACAAGGCAGCGTTACAGGAATGGACACAGGGTCATTTGAAATGCTTGCCGGTGTATGAGGTGGATGAGGCCAACCTCGAACATGGTAGCGAAGAACGATTTTCCGCACGAATTTTAGTCAATGGTGAGCTGTGGGGTGAAGGGAAAGGGCGATCGCGGAAGCTAGCCCAACAGGCAGCGGCGCGGGTCGCGTTTCAGCAGCACTGTCAAACGACCCCAGGATCGTAATCTGAAGCGGCGATCGTCACGGAGAAGCCAACATCCGAGTCGTGACGATCGCCAAATTCGGAAAACTTGGTGTCATGGACTGATATCACTAGCGGGGAACCGTCTGATGTGATCGATGGTGAGGTGCAGGAGGCGATCGTGTACCACCATGATCCGGCGCTCCTCCCCCTGTTCCCTCTCTTCCTCCCTTGAGTGGTTATCCCCATGGAACTTACGAGCATCGTCCTGAGCCAAGAATTTGAAGGTCAATTCTACGATTTTGGCCTTGCCACCCCCACCGCCGATCGCTTCGTCTATGGCGAACTCAACACCGCCCAAGCCGCAGAGCTGAGTCAATCCGGTGGTGTTGACGTGATTGTCCTCCTAGCCGGAGACGACACCGCCACCGATGATAACGGCAGCCGGATTTATTTCGGGAACACCGGTCATGACACGCTAGATGGTGC
>RDYZ01000018.1:15580-26370 GCA_004293855.1 Oscillatoriales cyanobacterium
GGTGGTTTAGGGGATGACGTTCTCGCGGGAAATCTGGGCAACGATACGATCGAAGCTGGATTGGGGAATGACGTAGTGTTTGGCGGTCAGGGAAATGATCAAATTGAAGGCGGTAGCGGTAGCGATTTACTGGCCGGAGATTTGGGCGATGACACCTTAACCGGTGGTCTTGGGCTTGATGTGTTGACCGGTGGTGATGGTCGCGATCGCTTTGTGCTAGAGGTCGGGAATACGCTTGACACGATCACAGATTTCATCAGCGGCCTCGATATTTTACAGTTGCCCGTCGGTCTGAGCGTGGATGACCTCACGTGGGTGGCCACGGGGAATAACACCCTAATCCAAACCACCACGGGTGAATCGATCGCCCTGCTGCAAAACACCGCCCCCACAGCCCTCAGCGCCGCCAATTTTGTGGCTGTGGGTGAGGCCGCTCCCCCCACCACCACCCTGGAGGCATTTGAAGCAGAGGTGCTCGCCCTAACCAATCAATTTCGCCAAGACAACGGCATCGCTGGACTCACCGCGAATGCCGCACTGTCCCAAGCTGCCGAGACCCATAGCCAAGCTATGGCTAACCTCGACTTTTTCAGTCATACCGGCCTAGACGGCTCAACCGCCAGCGATCGAGCGATCGCCGCAGGCTATACCTCCAGCTTCGTGGGTGAAAATATCGGTGCAGGGCACAGCACCCCCGCCAGTGTGGTGCAGGGCTGGATTGAGAGTGAGGGACATCGCGCCAATTTACTCAATGCGAGCTACACCCAACTCGGGGTCGGTTATGTGTTTCTCGCGGAGGATACGGGTAACACAAATTGGAATCATTATTGGACACAGATGTTTGGTTAAACCGACCCACTGATCCTTTCGCTTTAGGAGACCCTCTAAACCCTGAACTTGTGCGTCACCAGTGCAGTTCCAGCGATTCAACCTGTTAAGCTTAAGAGCGGCGAAATGATACCGCAGGCGATCGCCCAGATCCTCACCGATCGTCCGCGTTTGCGTTACGATCGCCGCAATCTCGATCGCCCCAAGGATGAAAGCAGCTATGGATTGGCACGCGGAAGACGCTCGTGCGTTAGGCGAACTGGATCGTGAATTGAGCGATCTCCAGCGATCGCCCTCGGAATATTACATCGTTCGCCAAGCAATTTTTGAGACCGCCGATCTTGAATACGGCTCACTCATCCAGTTTTCTGATAATGCCTTGCAATCCGGAGCCGCCGCCTTAGCCGCACGGACGACGATCGTGACGGATATGCCCATGGTGCAGGTTGGCATCGCACCAAAACTTCAGCGCACGTTTTCCAATCCGGTTTACTGCGGCATCGAAGCCCTAACCCGACCGCAACGCCAAAAAACCCAGGCAGCGTGGGGCGTGGAGACCTTAGCGCGTCGTTACCCCGAAGCGATTTTCGTCCTCGGTCAATCCAGCAGCGCCCTCGCTAGCTTAATCGAGACGATCGAAAATGAAGACGTCAACCCCGCCCTCGTGATCGCCACCCCCTCGGGGTTCATGGGGGGTGATGTGCTCAAGGAGCGACTGAATGACGCCCGCGTGCCACACATTCGGAGTGCAGGCCGCAAGGGATCGGCGATCGTTGCGGTTGCGATTTTTAACGCCCTGTTGGATTTGGCGTGGCAAGCCTACGCCCACGGCGAAAACCCCCTGGATGAAAGTACGCTCGATTTGCGCTAATTGCACAGATCAAACCCAGATAAAACCGAAGCTTGTACAATTGGTACGCACGAATTGGGGCATTCCCTCCTGATCGCGCAATTGTCATAATCTTTTGAGTCGGAGCCGCAAACCATGGCGATCGCCGTTGGTGTCATTCAAGCGCTGGGATTTCCCGGCACCCTCGCCGCCGCAGATGCAATGGTGAAACGTGGGCGCGTTACGCTCGTCTTTTTCGATAAGGCAGAACGAGCAGAATTCATGGTCGTGATTCGCGGGCCCGTCTCGGAAGTTAAAACCGCCATGGAAGCTGGAATCGAGGCCGTAGAAAATACCTACGGTGCAGTTCTGTGTCAACACTACACAATTCCCAATCCGCCGGATAACGTTGTATCCGTCTTGCCCCTTGGGTTTACACCGGAAAGTGAGCCCTTCCGGGTTATGCCCGGTTAGGGTCTCGCCTCGTCTGAGCGAATATCACGGCTAACGTACAGGCCAATGCCGACGCCATTATTCTGAATTTTGCACAGACGAGACATCTTGTAAACCAATACAAATGATAGATTTAAACCGTCATTGTTGGATGTATCGCTCTGCGAAATAGTTGGCTTAACTCAGGTCTTAACCTTTTGAATAACCAACGTTAATCTCCCTTTAATCTATTAGAAAATGTCAGAGATTGCGGAATTGGTGGTGAAGAAGCTGCGATCCCGATCGTGGGGACTCAGACCCTAGAGATACAGCCATTGCCCGCTCCGTCAAGGCTTCCGGGTCTGGCCTGTCCGACAGAATTAGACGCATCCGTCGTTCAAGCATTGAAATCAACGATTAAATCAACGATCATTCATGCTTGCGATATAGATCAATGGGTAAAAATTGCGTAGGTCTGTCAGTCTTAAATTAATCCTCAAACACACATCAAAACGGCAAATGAATCGATAGAATAGGTCTGTCTTTGCTTGAGGAATACGGTTGATGCAAATCAGCATGACGCTTAAATCAAGCCGATTCATAAACTCCTCGATCAATCCGCATCCGCTTTACACTACTTTTTCGATACATGTTAGCCATTGATGCCAATGCGATCTCGACGTCTTCTGATTTAGGGCGTCCGAAGCGGGTTCTCGTCGTTGAAGATGAAGAACTCATCCGAGAGATGGTTGAACTTGCACTCCAGGATGAGGGCTATACCGTTACGGCTGTGGACAATGGACGGGATGCAGTCAATTGCCTGAGTGCCGAAGCTCAGGCGGGCGATCGGGTCTTTGATCTGATTGTGCTGGATGTGATGTTGCCCCACATCAACGGCCTCGATCTTTGCCGCCTTTTGCGCCAGCAGGGTAACCCGATCCCGATCCTGGTTCTGAGTGCCAAGGCTAGCGAGACCGATCGCGTTTTGGGTTTGGAAGTGGGAGCGGATGACTATCTGTGTAAACCGTTTGGGATGCGTGAGCTGATTGCTCGTTGTCGAGCGCTGCTGCGTCGTGCCAAATCGGATCAGGATAATTCGCAGGAGGTGCTGGAATTTGAAGGGATTCAGGTCTACCCGCAACAATGCCGTGTGGTGGTTCGTGGGGAAGAGGTGAATCTAGCTCCGAAGGAATTCCGGTTGTTGGAACTGTTCACTCAGTCGCCACGCCGCGTGTGGTCGCGGGAACAGCTCCTGGATCAAATTTGGGGATTTGATTTTGTTGGGGATAGCAAAACGGTTGATGTCCATATCCGCTGGCTGCGCGAAAAAATCGAGCTTGATCCAAGTCGGCCACAGTACATCATTACGGTGCGAGGGTTTGGCTACCGTCTCGGTTAAGGGTTGAGCGATCGGGTGATAATGACACATCTCCACCTGTTGAATTGTCATTAGTCGCGCCCTATACGAAATGCCTGTGAACGAAGTATTTTTTCTGTGTCTTGGGCTGGGACTCGGAATCGTGATCGCGGGTTGGCAGCGCTTGAAGTTTGAACGATCGCTGGAACGACTTCAGATCCTCTTTCCGCCGGATATCAAAGATACGCAGCTCCCACCGCTGTGGAAGCTGCGGCGTGGCATGTCTTGGCTGGCGGATAACAACGATCAGTTGTTGCTAGAGGTGGAATGTTGGCGGGCGACGGTGCAAATGGCGCCGATCGGCTATTTACAGGTTGATCGTGATAACTACCTCCAACGATCGAATGCGACGGCGCGATCGATTCTCGGGCTGTCCGATCAAGGGACGATAACCCCCCGTTTATTGCTGGAGTTGGTGCGATCGTATGAGCTTGACCGCCTGATCGAAAAAACACGCAAAACCCAAGAGGCTCAGGTTCGGTGTTGGACGTTTTATCCCACCAGTGCCAGTGTGACGGAAATTGAGCGCTGTCAACCCTTAGCCCTGTGCGGTAGCAGCATTATTTTACCCAACGGACATATTGGGGTTTGGCTCGAAAATCAGCAGGAAATGGCGGAGTTAAAGGAATCGCGCGATCGCTGGGTGGCGGATTTGGCGCATGAGCTACGAACTCCGCTCACCTCCATTAAGTTGGTCGCCGAAACCCTAGAACAGCGCTTGGAGGGAACGCCGCTCACCTGGACACAGCGCCTAGTGGCCGAAACGGATCGGCTGATCTCCCTGGTGCAGGATTGGCTAGACCTGACAAAACTCAATACGGATCATCTACGAGAACACCAGCCGTTTCTGTTGGCGGATCTGATTGATGATGTTTGGGTGACCCTCGAACCCCTAGCCCACCGTCGGGGTATTTCTCTGGTGTTCCAGGAACAGGCCGCATTTACGATCAAAGGGAATCGTAATCGTATGTTTCGGGTGTTTCTAAACCTGATTGATAATGCGATTCAGTACAGCCCCGACCATCAATCAATTTCCATCACGATCGCTGCGATCGATGCCCGCCATCTTCCCAACTCGCCCAACTTGCCCAACGTGCCCAGCTCGCCCAACGTACCAACCCCATGCCCTGAGATCTCAACGCTCAATCCCAACGCCATCAACCCCGCCGATGTTGATCACGTTGATCACATTGCCATCGATATCATTGATTCGGGATCGGGGTTTAGTGAGGATGATTTACCCCACGTGTTTGAGCGGCTGTACCGTGGCGATCGGTCGCGGGTTCGGGTCACCACTCGTCCCGGTGAACCTCCAGCGCGTCACACCAGCGGGAGCGGCCTGGGGTTGGCGATCGTGGAGCAGATCATTCACGACCACAATGGCACGGTTACCGCTCGCAATGCGCCCCAAGGAACCGGTGCCTGGCTCCAGATCATCCTCCCCACAGCCAAACGATCGTAGTCTGACCGATATCGAAAAAACCTCACTCAAATCCGCCCTGTTCGTAGGGGCGCATGGCAATGCACCCGACGATCGATCAACACACGATTGAGCTAGACGAGTATGCGTTTGCCCTGTGAGGTGAGACGATCGATCGCAGTGGTGAGATTACGTCGTGCTGGCTGTTCCCAGCGATCAAGACCCCACGCGGAATGAAACAGGCGATCGCGATTCAGCCATGATTGCAACAGCGCTAAACGCCCGACACGAAACGCAGCATCGGAGATAAACCCATATTCTTGGCGAATCGCGGCTTCGTATTGGGCAAAGACCGGAGGCGACGCCGCCAGAATGGCAAGGTCGATGTCTAACAGGAGGTCGCGATCGCGCTCCAGTCCTGGCTGGCTTGCGTTATGGCGGTGATTCGGGCTGTTTTGGTTCTGCTGCTGCGCTTGGCTGGATTGATTCGTTGCAGGTTCCTCGCGATGCCGCGTTGCCCAAATCGCCGCGACAATCCACGATCGCCACTCAGCTCGCACCTGCCACCGTCGCAACAGTGCCTCCGCCCAGCGTGCCGATCGCGCCTCGTTATCGTCACGCTGCGGCACATACACCGCATCGTGCAGCCACAGGGCAAACTCAACCACGGCGGGACAATGCAGCTCCGATCGCAGTTCGTCACATAACGCCAAGCACGTTTCAAGGTGGCGGTGATCGTGGTAGACCCGCCAGGGTTGGCGATAGGCACGATCCAGCGCTTGGAAGGTGGCGACCGCCTCGGTGTGATCCGGCTCGGCCACGCCAATCGCCGCCACGCACGTCAACCAAGCTTCCAGCCGTAAGTACATACAGATCTCCGATCGCCTCAGCCGTGAGGAAAGCAATACATTTCCACCGTGAAACATCCGTGGGATTGACGCAATAGTCGATAATCTATCCCCATTACCCCATCGTTAACCCGTGACCTGTGACCCGCTCGCCCTTTTCTCGTTCCCCTGCAACCTCCCTCCGTCCGGCTCTACTGACCGGCCTGGGTCTCACGATCGTCGCGACGATCACCCTGGTCTATCGCCTCGGGAGTACTGGCCTCATCGACGAAACCGAGCCACTGTTCGCCGAAGCCGCACGGCAAATGGCCGCCACTGGCGACTGGATTACCCCCTACTACAACGATGTCACCCGGTTTGATAAACCACCCTTGGTGTACTGGCTGATGGCGATCGGCTATCGCTTGATGGGGGTCAATGAGTGGATGGTGCGACTGCCCTCCGCGATCGCGGCCATTGGCTTAATGACGCTGGCTTGTCTTGTGGTGGTGCGCTGTGTGCCACCGACGCGATCGCCCTTTGGTTACCTCAAGCCCTGGTTTGCGGGCGGTCTGGCCGGATCGATTACCGTGCTGAACCTTCATACTCTGGTGTGGGGACGGACAGGCGTGTCGGATATGTTGCTCTCGGGCTGTATGGGTGGGGCGATGCTGGCGTTTTTTATGGGCTACCGTGCCTTGGAATGGGACGAGATCCAGCGGGGTGATCGCGTTGCGGGTGGACTCTTCGGTCAATTTGGTGAACGATCGCGGGTGGCTTTCACCCCTCGATCGGCGGGAGCTTGGTTTGGCCTGTTCTACGTCCTGCTGGCTCTGGCGGTACTCACAAAAGGCCCGGTCGGTTTGGTGTTGCCCGGACTGATCATCTTATCCTTTTTACTGCTGGTCGGACGTTTGAGGTTAACCCTGCGATCGATGGGGCTTTGGTGGGGCATTCCGCTATTTTTGGTGATCGTGGTTCCCTGGTTTGGGCTGGTCATCGCGAAAAATGGTCAAGCGTATATCGATAGTTTTTTTGGCTACCACAACCTGGCGCGGTTCACGAGCGTCGTCAATCGCCATAGCGCTCCCTGGTATTTTTACGTGATCGTGATTGGTTTCGGCTTCTTTCCCTGGTCGGCCTATCTGCCCGCAACGATCGCCCGCTTTCGCCCCTGGCATCTGGCCGCTTGGCGGCGTGCGTCACGATCGCAACAGCTCCCCCTCTTTGCGCTGTGCTGGCTGGCTGGCATCTTTCTGTTTTTCTCCCTAGCCGTTACGAAGTTACCGAGCTACGTTCTACCCCTGATGCCCGCTGGGGCGATCCTCGTGGCGATCGTCTTAGCCGATGCCACCTTTGGCGAACGGACAAGCCACCTGGAAGTATCCGCGATCGACGCACCGCGATTGCCCTCCCGCTGGTTAATCCTTGGGCATGGAACCAGTGTGGTGTTGTGGTTGGGCTGGACGATCGCCCTCTGGACGATTCCCCTGTGGTATACCTACGATCCCGCCGTACCTAAGATTAATCAGCAATTGATCGCATCGGGTGTCTGCCAAAGTGTGGGCATCGCCTCCGCGTTGATTACACTGGCACTGGTGATCGTGTTCGTCTGCCGTCGATCCTGGATCGGCAGTGCCCAGGTTATCGGGTTTTGCTGCTTCACCATTCTGAGCTTTCATCCCCTCCTCAACGAAATCGATCGCCTGCGCCAACTTCCCCTTCGGGATATCGCCAGCCAAATCCAACAGGTGCGCCAGTCCGATGAACCCATTGCCCTACTCGGTTTTGAGAAACCATCCCTCGTTTTCTATCTCCAGGATCACGTGACATTTCTCGATCGCGTCTCAACCACCCGCGCCTGGATCGACTGTCTCAGCCCCAACACCTCCGCACTCCTGATCACGGACGAAAAACGCCAAGACGAGCTCGAACTGCCCCCCGATCGGCTCACCCTCCTCGGCGAACACCAACGCTATCGCCTACTCCGGATCGCCACTCCGTCCCAACGTTCACCGAAAATCCTGACCCCCCAGAACTGTGTACAGCGTCGCGAACACTAGATGTTAAATTTGATACACACACCCACTCAGGAACCGAGCGTGGCTCTCTTGATTCGTCGCATCCAAACCCACTAAGCTGGGGATCAGAGGATAGTCAATGATCCTGACCGGAATGAGCGATCATCTTGTACGCCGAACTGGGTTCTTGTTGACCTCGGGTTACGCATCTATCAGACCTTGCTCAGGCTTGCAACAATTCTTTACAGCCGCTACAACTAGAGAACGTAACGAAATATTAAAGGCGTAAAATCAGAACGTTACCGATCGCTTGTTTCTCGTCTTGATTAGATTGGCTCGCTCCCGAGCTACCCATCACCCCACCACCGCATCGCAATCGGCCCGATGACCCAACCTTTTCTCGAACGCATTAAGCAAGATCTCAAAAGTGACCTCATTGCGGGTCTACTGCTGATCATTCCCCTTGCGACCACCATTTGGCTAACGGTCGCCATTTCTCGCTGGGTGATCGAATTTCTGACCCGGATTCCGAAGCAGCTCAATCCCTTCGATGGCTTTGATCCGTGGCTGGTCGGGGTGTTAAACCTGGTGGTAGGTTTAGCCGTCCCCTTACTGAGCATTTTGCTGATCGGCCTGATGGCGCGTAATATCGTCGGTCGCTGGCTCTTTGATCTGAGTGAAAATATTGTCCAGGCCATTCCGCTGGCGGGGTCGATCTACAAAACCCTGAAGCAACTGTTGTCAACACTGCTGAAAGACAGTGGCAACAAGTTTCGGCGGGTTGTCCTGATCGAGTATCCCCGTCCAGGGCTGTGGGTGCTGGCGTTTGTGACCGGGACGATCGCCACGCAAATTCAAGCCAAAATCGACGCGCCCGTGTTGAGTGTCTTTGTGCCAACCACGCCCAACCCGACGACGGGTTGGTATGCGATCGTGCCGGAAGACGAGGCGATCGAGGTGGATGTGTCGATCGAGGATGCGTTTAAGATTTTGATTTCGGGCGGTATCGTCAGCCCCACAGACACGCCGTCACGCAACGACACCACGGCGCAACGTCGCCCCACCTTAGAAAGCCTGTTAGCGGTTCAAAACACCAGTGTGGAGGTTCCCCGTAAGGATTTGTCCTACGGCCTAGACGAAGCGGTGGCGATCGAGATTGAAGAGGATCGATCGCCGGTTTAGTCCGATCACACCCTGGGTTGATGGGTGATCCTGCCGATCGTCGCCGCCTCAGCCCAACGGCTTAGGATTGTATTGCTTCAGCCCAGTCATCGTAGGGGGTCGGTGTGGTGAAGATCTGAAGATCCAGGGGCGTGTGCCATGCCTTTGCACCCAAACCCCTAGGATGCACACTGCCAGACATCCTCTCGGGTTAGGCGAATTTGTGCCAGGGCAAAGACGGCGGGAATGATCCGACCATAGTTGGTTGCGATCGCCCGCCAGCCAATATCCGCAAACAGCCACGCCCAGAGCAAGGGGCCAACGGCGGCAAAGACCGTACGTGTGGTTGCGTACCGCGCCGTACTAAGGGCCATTCCTCGCCGTGCCATCTGGATCGCGACAAACCCCTGAAACTGGGTGGCGGCAGCGGCTCCGCTCGTCAAGCTCGCCTGGGCCAACTGGTGCCGCGCAAACTGCACCGCAAACTGTCGGGCGATTTGGTGTAACACCAACGGTTTGATCACGGCTCCTAGGGCGATCGCGCTCCCCCCGCCGACTAACCAACGAATCGGGTCACGTTGAACGGATAGCGGTAAAGGCTGGGCATAGTCCGACTGACTGAGAGCGGCTTGAATACGTCGGGTGAGGGCATCGCGTTCGTCTCCTGGTAAGCGTTTCCAGGCTTGCCCGAGGAGGTGGAGAAAAATCTCGGCTTCAATGTCGATCGTATTGGCCGTTTCGGAATAGGTCACATGCAAATAGTGACAAATCCGAATCAAGATATCGCGGTAGGACAAATTGCGGGTCTGACCCCGGAGCACGGTCACGCCATCCGCCGCAAGGTAGCAAAACCGGGTTTCCAGATCCTCTAGCCAGCGACGTCGATTTCGGCTTTGAATTTCGATCGGGTGGGGTGTACTGAGGTAGTCCAGCGGGTTAAAACGCGGCTGAAACAATAGCTGCGTCAAATCCTGTAGTTCTTCCTCGGTGGCGAGTTCGAGTGCGGCTCTGAAATCTTCCATGCGTGTTTTCCCAGCTCGGCTAAATCGGCGAAATCCGACACGTCTGCATGTTTCCCGACTTGCATTTGATGCCAATCGTCATGGATACACCATTCCATCGAGATCAAATGATGCAGAACCCTGATCTCTCGTTCTCGCGATCGTGATGTCATCACGTTGACCAACGAGCGAAGTCACACCGGTTTGATCGTCGTTCGTATGCAGTCGAATTTTAACCTCTTTTTTTGATTGCCCTTTTCGGTCCCTGCCGATCGCAGCTCGGCAAGCCGCAACGATCGCCCCAAGATTCAGACCCGCCCCCACCCTGGAAGAATCGCGCCAACCCGTTATCCAACGACCTCAACACGGTAAAGTAATCGACGATATCCCACGATATCCAGATCGAGATTCATCGAGGGCGTGTCCTCAATTAATCGTAGAACCCTTATCGGGTAAGCTGTTAAACGCCCGACCCAATCAAACAGCTAGGGGCTGTCACCCTGCCTCACAGCCTCGAACCTCTCTCAATTCAATCGACTCCGTCCCTTAACTCGTTCAATCACTAATTTTAGGAACTTCGCTATGAGTGCTGATCCCGTCACCGTCATGAAACAGCAAGTCGGCAAAGCGGCTGCGGATCGCGTCAAATCCGGATCGATCGTCGGCCTCGGAACCGGCTCAACCACGGCCTACGCGATTCAATACATCGGTGAGCGTCTCGCCTCGGGCGATCTGACCGATATTAAAGGCGTGCCGACCTCGTTCCAAGCCACGGTTTTAGCCAAGGAATACGGCATTCCCCTGACGACGCTCGACGAAATCGACCATATGGACATTGCGATCGACGGTGCGGA
>RDYZ01000316.1 GCA_004293855.1 Oscillatoriales cyanobacterium
CCCATATAAACTAAAGCGCTCAAAAAAAGCCCGGACAACCGGAGCCGCCTGCCGATCGATGGTGTAGCGGTCTTGACCACGGCGATAACCGTAGGGAGCACGTCCCGGTGGTGGATGGGCTAGTTGACGCTGGCGAGCATGACCACGACGGATGCGATCGCCGTGACTGAGAGAACAGGCTGCATTTACTGGATAGGCGGAAGATTCCGAAAAACTCATGCGAGTGCTGCCATGATATGGGCAATGAATATGCAGTCCAATTTTTCCATATCAACTGCGATTAACTAGGAGAAACAGGATCAACATCTCTAGCTATGCTTATTCCGAATTCACGTTAAAAAAAGAAAAACTGACGATCACTCACCCATGCTCGGATGCAGGCTCGAAGCCAACAAACCTCAAAATAAATGCGCTTCCAGAGTTTACGCCACACCTTTTGTATGAAAGATCGCTGCACTTTTTCGATCGCAACTTGCGCAGCGATATAACGATCCATATCTTGTGGATAGGCCAGTCCGCGATCTCGGTTATAAATGGCGACACGATCATCAAAAAAGCATAACCCTGGCATATTATTCGAGCGAATTTCCATACCCGAAACCAAAGCCGCTAACGCAATTTGTTTACACGGCCCCTTCGCATTACGACGCACTGCGGCGAATTGCTCCAGCCGTTCCCAACAATCTAAGAACACCAGCTCTCGCCCTGAATCACGCGCCACGATAAACAAAAACTCATTGACCCAAGTCAGTTTCGGATCTTGCGGGTCAACACCTAGTTTATGTGCCATTGCCTGAAAAATGCTGTATTGCCATTGACGTTCCGCATTATTTTCACCAGTGATCGTTTTTTTTTCATGTTTGTTGTACGAACAACAGCTACGTGCTGTAATACCAGGCTTGATCTCAAACTTGAAATTAATGGGTTCAGTAATGCGATTATCCGAGTCGATACAAATACAAAAGTCATACCGCTCGAGGGCTTTTTTGATTGCCCAACGACGCTGATGGTACGCACCAATAGACGTTGAGGTCAGCGGTTGCTCATAACAGCGAACATGATCATATTTCTTGAAAGGAGTGGCATCATCGGTATAAACGATAAGTTCGTGCCCAGGATCAAACTGAGCTAGATCTTGTGCGAGCAGTTCGCATAGCTGTCGGTACTCCTTGCCATATGCTGCCGTACAGAAGCAATAACAATTTTGATCAAGAGTTTGCATACTAATTATCAAAGAAAATTATGAGTGTTGCTTGGGATGTACACTTAGAAAGCAAAGAATTCAGGATGAAATTCAGATAATTTTCTCCCTATTCTATCTCCTCAAATTTACTCACATCTCAGATATATAGTGATAAAAAATGTAGTTTTGAGTTAAGCAAGGGGGGGTGATGCAAGGTAATGGGATTTCCGATGTGTAGCACTTGATCAATGCTGGTTTTGGCGATTAAACACCATTACGCTGCATCACTACCAAGCAAGGTTACTCAAGTATTGAGTAAGAGCTGATTTACAAAGTAAAAGTATAAG
Source organism: Oscillatoriales cyanobacterium (assembly GCA_004293855.1). Taxonomy (GTDB): domain Bacteria; phylum Cyanobacteriota; class Cyanobacteriia; order Cyanobacteriales; family Geitlerinemataceae; genus RDYZ01. The sequence goes on from RDYZ01000316.1 coordinate 1,531, forward strand.
AAACAAGGCGTCGAACTCACGTCTTTATGGCTATTGAATCAGGATTGATCGCAACTAAGCCTAAATCGGCATGTATAGTCAACTATTCAACGAATAGAGCACGACTGATCAGCGGCGATTCAGCGTCATCGATCGCACGGGGTTTATCATCCGTGGCCGAGTTAGAAGCAGTCGAGGGCTCCCAAGGTCGGTACTGGAGTGGTCGCCACGTCTGGTGTGGGATTGTCGGGGCGTAGGTGACTTGAGAACGACACCGTCGCGACAAAGAGAGCTGCGATCGCAGTGCCGCCCCAGGACGACCAACGACGACGTTGGTGCTGTTTGCGTTCTTGAGCCGCTGCGATCGTTCGTGTCGCCAGTTCCTCCGGGCTAATCGAACTCACCGGCACCGGCATTCGTTTTAACTCACGACTCAAACGAGCCAGTTGTTGGTAGGTGCGTTGGCTGTCCGGATTGTCGGTGAGACGTGCCTCAATACGGGTACGATCATCCGCAGACAGTGCTTCATCGATCAGCGCTCCGATATCAATAATCTCCGGATCGGGGCGACGGCGATCAAGATCCGATAGGTTATCCCAGTTCAACGACAGATGGTCGTCCATGTCGTGCGGGTCAGAGTTGGGGGTGTGTTGGCGATCGTGAGTCATGGTCAGAACAGTCCTCCAAAGGGAGATGACTGTGGAAGGGGAAGCACTGATGAGTAACGTAAAACAAGCGCGATACGGTCGATAGATTCGCAAATCCGCTAACTATCGAGATAGGGCTGAAGCTGCTCTTGCAGGCGCGATCGAGCACGAGCAATGCGTGATTTTACCGTTCCGAGGGATGCACCAGTGATTTCGGCGATGTCCTCGTAGGACAAGCCTTCGATCTCGCGCAGGATAATGGTCGTGCGGAAGACTTCCGGCAATTCAGCGATCGCGGTGCGTAGCCGATCGTAAAATTCCTGGGTCGCAAGCTCTTCATCCGGGCCTGGGGCATCGGCGGGTAAATCCCAGTCGAGCTGACCATCCCCGACAGTATAGGGAGCGTCCAGGGACAACGGCGGCTTCGTGCGCTTTCGTTTTCGTAGTTCGTCATAGAACAGATTGGTCGCAATCCGACTCAACCAGCCTTTAAATTTAGCCGGTTCATTCAGTCGGTGCAAATTGCGATAGACCCGAATCCAGACTTCCTGAGCCAGGTCGGATCGATCGCCCCAATCCGGTGCGAGGTGGTAGAGCACCTTATCAACGTGGGACTGATAGCGGCGCAGCAACTCCGTAAAGGCGGCTTTTTCCGGTTCTGTTCCGTCTTGGCAGCGGCGAATTAAATCACTGTCATCAAGGCGGGCAGGTATGGGAGCCAGGGGCTGAACAATACCGATCGCAGTCCGAATTACCGAAAATGAAAGGGGGAGAGATTGAGTCATGAGCGGAATCGGTGCGCAAACCTACCACAGTTCAATGGACGCCCATCTATCCTAGAAGTTCCCGTTGGAGAATAGGCCAATTTCGTGGCGGCTGAGAAACTGTCACACGCCTGTCCGGAACCGCTTTGAGCCAGGATGTTGTTCCATACTCGCCTGCATTGCCGCCACAAAACTTAATTGAACTGAGGTCATTCTTCATTATTTCAGTGCCTTTTGCTGCGTTTTATGTAAACTTCTGTCGCGATCGTCGTAATAAATCGATCTACTTAGCCTAAGCTCAGTCACGATGCCGCGTTGCACGCCATCGTGAGCGCAGCTATCGTGACTGGAAATTAACAGTAACGTTGGCCGTTTGTTTTAAAAAACCCTTGAATGTACGCCGTTATAGTCATTGCGACTGAAGAATGAGACATCTTGGCATAGCTTGTCTAACTCGAAGACACTTCGACTCCGCTCAGTGCTTTCAGGCTGATCTCATCGTCAACAGCAAGGACTATAACTTCAGCGCATCACATCACTTTCAAACACGTTCATTCCGGCACGTTATCCATGCAAGTGATGAACAAATTTAACCCATTGATTCAAACGATTCAAACGATCCAAACGATCCAAACCATTAAAACTTTAAACAATGACTCTTCCCAAACTAGCTTATGCTCCCCGTAGCCAAAATCAACGGGTTACAGGTTACGAAATTGGTGGTGATGAAACTGCTAAGACTTACGATTTTCAACCTGCCGATCGTCGTGATTATGAGCCGATTATTGCTGCTGCCTATCGCCAAATTTTCCACGAACAACAAAACATTACCTACAATCGCCAGGTCAAGCTTGAATCACAATTACGGAACGGTTCCATCACGGTTCGTGACTTTGTTGCCGGTTTAGCCAAGTCTCCCGCTTTTCGTCGTTATAACTACGAGACAAACAGTAATTATCGGTTTGCACGTATCTGTGTCCAACGATTGCTGGGGCGTGAGGTCTATAACGATCGTGAGTCAATGGCATGGTCGATCCAAATTGCGACGCAAGGTGTGGACGCTTTTATCGATGCCTTAGTCAATAGTGATGAGTACAACGACAATTTTGGTGATTATGTTGTGCCGCATCAGCGTCGCCGCATTCTTCCCCAACGGGCGATCGGCGATCTCCCCTTTGAGCGGATGGCACGCTACGACCAAGCACATCTGCAAAGCTTGCGCCGTCTGGGTTACTTTGACCATACCAATTATGGCTATTGGCAACCCCCCGAATTTGCTCAAAAAGTGTGGCTGACGATCGCGCTGCTCGGCGGCGTGACGCTGACGGGTGGCTTGGTTGCCGTTGCACTGGCGGCCTGGGGTTACATTTCGCTCTAGAGTGGACTCTAGGGTTCCGGAGAGGGCGTTCCACTGGCATGATCGCCAAAGTAAATCGCCCTCCTTTGGCCTTTAGGTAATGTGACAGAATTAGAGAACGAATAGCGATCGGGTATCACTGTACCCGGTCAATTTGTCGTATAGTACTCACCCGATCGCGATCGCCCCAGGAAGGAGCCAAACCCGTGGAAGCCCGTTACACCCCCGCCGACCTCGAAGCCAAATGGCAACAAGACTGGGTTAACCAGGGACTCGCCCAAACCTCGAC
>RDYZ01000019.1 GCA_004293855.1 Oscillatoriales cyanobacterium
GATCGTCCGATCGACTCACCCTTACGCGGATTTTCCTGTTCAATCAAAACATCAACAATCTTGCCGATTTGCATCCGGTTGCGTCGTGCCGAAATCTCTTGCTGAATGGCCATGAGACGATCGCGGCGATCGTCCATGATGTCTTGCGGAACAGGGTTGTCCATCTCCGCTGCCGGGGTTCCATCCTCGGGCGAGAAGGTAAACACGCCCACGTGATCAAACTCATGGCGACGGATAAACGCCTCAAGATGGGCGAAATGTTCCTCCGTTTCACCGGGAAAACCGACGATAAAGGTGGTACGCATCACCGCGTCGGGCAGTGCCGCTTTCAGGCGATCGACGATGTCATCGTTGATGCGTCCTTGCCACGGACGGTTCATGGCTTTGAGAATATCCGGGTGTGAATGCTGCAACGGCAAATCCAGATAGGGCAAAACATTGGGCGTATCACGTATCGCCTCAATGACCGGCTGAGTTAAGCCCGTCGGGTAGGTGTAGTGCATCCGAATCCAGGGGACATCCACCGTGCCGAGGGCCTGGAGTAGCTTATCGAGGGAGGGTTTGCCGTAGAGATCGAGACCGTAGTTGGTGGTAATTTGCGAGATGAGGATCAGCTCTTGCACCCCTTCAGCAGCCAGTTGTTCCGCCTCGGCCACGATCGACTCAATGGTTCGCGATCGTTGATCCCCTCGGAGATGGGGAATGATACAAAAAGCGCAGCGATAATCGCAGCCTTCCGCAACCCGGAGATAGGCGACGCCTTCGGTCGTGGTGCGGTAACGCGGTGTGTTTTCGTCCGCGATATAGGTCGGATTCTCCGAGACTTGGCTCACCCGCTCGCCCGTTTCTACCCGTTCGATGACACTGACAATCTGGTTATAGTCCCCAGTTCCCACCACCGCTACGGCTTCGGGTAATTCCTCGAGCAGTTCATCCTTAAAGTGCTGCGCCATGCAGCCAGTGATCACAATTTTTTTCTTTTGCTCGGCCAATTCCACCAGGGTGCGTACCGATTCCTCACGGGCCGCCTGGATGAAGCTACAGGTATTGACGATCGCATAGTCAGCGGTATCGTCATCGGTATCCACCGCATACCCAGCCTGAACAAGCAGACCGAGCATGTGTTCCGTATCAATCCGGTTTTTTTCGCAGCCGAGGTGAGAGATTGCGATCGTCGGTTTATTCGTCATGAAGGGGAGAGAGTCGTATAGAACGGGGTGAAGCAGTGGGTAAGCCTGGGACTGAGGCAAAATCGCCTGAGGATTGAGTCGATGTGGCGTGGGGGCTCAATCGAATGGGATTGCCAAACGGTTCAGTCATGACCGGTTTAGTCAATCTTTTCAGCTAGTGCATCGACCATAGTACACTACGAAACCGTTTGCGCTTGGCACTGGCGCGAAAACCTTACCGTGACCGATCGTGTCACCATCGCGATGTTCTTGCTAGGATCTGAGTAACTCCTTCAAGGCTCCATTCGGAGTGAATTCAAATCATGACCGACCTCAATCGCGGCATCATGAAATTCCCCGGCGCTGATAGCCCGATTTTGATCGCGCTGTCCTCGCTCCTGATCCTGGGTGGAATTGGTGTCCTTATTACGTGGGCATATCAGGCCGCCTACATGATCTAAACCTATGGCACTCAGCCATTACGAGTGATGGCTTGAGGTTGTCGGGTTCAAAGGTAACGACGATCGTGCCAGAGGATTGATCCGTTGATGGATGAATTGCTTGGGCTGCGATCGTCGTTGGTGTTTTTGGGGTCAGGCGTTGGGGCCAGGTTTAGAGGTTTGACGGGATCAGTTGCAAATCATCCGTTGCTAATCAACCAACCCTAGACGATGCAGCAGACGTTCGATCGCGTCAGCCCAACCCGCACTGCCAGACTGTGGGGCGATCGGCCATGCGCGATCGGCTAAACCCGGATGGACCAGTCCGGTTTGAGCCGGAATGATAATCGGCTGTGAAACAGCGTCTAACATGTCCAGATCATTCGGGCTGTTGCCGAGGCCAATGGTTGTTAGCGCATCACCGGGGAATCGATACCGGTCAATTAAGGTTTTAACAGCGATGCCTTTGCCCGATCGCGGATCGATCACGTGGGCAAAGCGATCGCCCACCACAACCTGAAACCCCAGGGCAGCGGCGATGGCGTCCATGTCCTCACTCCGGTGGGCTGGAACCATAAACGGCTCGGTGAAATCTCGGGCTTGGGCGCGTTTTGCCGCCTCGATCGTCAGTCCGGTGATGCCATACAGATCCTCGGGCTGCAAATCGCCGAAGCCGCATAGTTGAACCCCCAGGGCTTGACCCAGGCGTGCAAGGCGATCGCGGGCGTCTAAGTAATCACTTCCCAACGGAATAACCCGATACCCATCGATCCGCTGATCGGTTTCTACGGGAAAGCGATCGTCGTCGGCTTCAATGAAAATTCCACTGCCATTTTCGACCACAAACGGATCGCGTAACCCGAGATCCGATCGCAACACCTCCACCTCCGCGCGGGTTTTACTGGTGACGGGAATGACAGGTATACCGAGAGCTTTGAGGCGTTCAAGGGTGGGGATCGCAGCGTCGTAGCGGTAATCCTGGGCATTGAGCAATGTGCCATCGAGATCGGTGAAGATGATCACGGGAGCCGTCGTCGTCATGGAAACTGAAGGGAAAGGGCAGAGGTTCGCGATCGGGGATGCATTCCCAATGTATCAACCCCAGAAATCGGTCTCGGCTCTCCATCGCAAAAGTTTGGGATCGGGCAGAGACACGCGCAAGTTACCGCGTCAAGGGATTGCTTCCCGGTACAGATTCGGAGGATTCGCGATCGATCCCGGCTTGGGCATCGTAGCGTCGAGCCGTCTCAAAGATGGCGCGGCTGCGATCGTCTCCCACCCAGCGCCAATGCCACGGTTCATAACTCACACAGGCGTGTTCCGGGGGAAAGGATAACTCAAAGCCAAAACTGGCCGCGTTGGCTGCTAACCAGCGACCGGCATCGGTTGACGCAAAACTAACATTTAGATCCGCCCAAGCGGCCAGTCCATCACCAATATCAACGGTATAACCGGTGTGGTGTTCACTGTGACCGGGTGGCGCCGAGACGAGGGCGCGTTGCGCGGGTGTTTGACCGCGATCGGCGGCCACACCGTAGAACAAGTCTATTTGAGTTTCAATGCTACGAAACCCTGATAGCGGCACCAGACTGACCCCATCACGCGCCGCTGCCCGACGTAACTGTTCAAAACTGGCGGCGGCATCGCGCTGCATCGACACACCCGACCCGACGGATACGAGATCCGCGAGATCCGCTTCGGGATAGGGTAAGTGACCGTAAAAGGAGGTGTCTGAAACCGTGGAGCAGTCTAGATCCGGCAGTTGGGACGTGGGTAAAACGGGGGCGGGTGGGGCGAGATCCGGCAGGATCGGAGCGATCGGCAGGGCGATCGCCGATCCGACCCCAAGGATCTGACTGACCATCCAGCTCAAGCCCACCAACTGACCCACAGCATGAACCATCCGAGGTGACCCCGGATGGAAACCCGGTCGCAGTCTAACCAGCAGTGAACGCAGCATCGTGAAAAATCTCCGGTGAGGATTGGACATCGTTGTCGGGTGGCGGTTGATATCACGGCCTACTTTGATGAAGCGTGGGACGATCGCGACTACTCATCCTTATCGATCGGCTTGATCGCAGGCGATCGCTCCCACAACCTGGCGATCGCGCTTAATCCACCAAAGGCAAGCTGTTTACCCCACTGACGAAAGCGTGGGGTCGCGGCTTCACTTTCCACACTGACGGTAAACCGTTCCTCTAAAATCTCGCGTAGGGTGGTGCTGGTGAGGGGGCGATTCAGAACACCGCGCTCCGCGACGGAAATCGATCCCGTCTCTTCGGAGACGACAATACAGATACATTTGGGAATGCGTTCGGTGATGCCCATCGCTGCCCGGTGGCGTGTCCCCAATTGGCGGGATGCGGTGCGATCGGACAGGGGCAAAATGGAGCCCGCCGAAATCACACGGGAATCCCGAATCCACACCGCTCCATCGTGAAGTGGCGTTGACGTTTGAAAAATGGTTTGCAACAGTTCCCGCGACACCTCAGCATTGAGCTTCACGCCAGGAACGGACAAATCGCGCTCATCGATCGGATGATCGGTTTCGAGTAACAGCAAGGCCCCCGTTCGGTTTTGTGACAACTTGCGGACGGCTTCCACAATTTCATCCAAGGTGGAATTCGACTGTTCCCGCCGTGGGGTAGCGGGCTGAAACAGGGCTTGAAAATCCCCCCGTCCCAGATGTTCCAAAAACTGACGGGTTTCGGACTGTAGGGCGATCGCCAAGCTCACCGAAGCAACGATCGACACCTTGTCGAGGACCAAACTCAACAGCGTTAAATTCAGCGCATGGCTGACCGCCGCTGCCACGACACACAGCGCCAAGCCCTGCACCATCCAGACCGTGCGCCGCTCCGTCGCAACGACAGTCACAGCGTAGACCAACCCTAGAACAAGGCTAATATCGATCGCGGTTCCCAGGTACTGCCCAAGACGTGTCGCGAGAACGTAATGCCATAGCTGGGTCAACGATTGCACGGACACCATCAGAGCCTGAGTTCTCCTAGAAAATTGCGGGACGATTGAGCCAGAGGCACAGACCCGTCATGGACGGCACGAGCAAGGATGAGCAGTCTGGATGGGGCTGGCATCTGGCGAGTTGCATCTAGTCGGTTGAACCCAGTGGATTGAGTGTGCAGATGGAAACACTGCATCACTCTGCGTCAGTCTGAAAACCCATCAGACTCGTGGGGGTCGCGATCGCGAACCCCCAAGTGACCCTAAGCGTCTGCGGCTTGTAGGCGCGTCGGCAGGCGATCGAAGCGCATCAAATCTTCGTTCGTTTCGCGAGCAACGATGATGTTGGCTTCACCCTCGCTCACTAAAACCGCTGCCGGACGAGCGATGCGATTGTAGTTGGAGGCCATGCTGTAGTTATACGCACCGGTCGCCATAACCACCAGGATATCCCCCGGTTGGGTGCTGGCAAGCTGGGCGTCTTTAATGAGCACATCCCCCGATTCGCAGTGCTTGCCCGCGATCGTCACGGTTTCATCCGCCGGAGTGCTCATCTTATTAGCCACCACAGCGCGATACAGCGATTGGTAGGTGATAGGGCGGGGATTATCGGACATGCCACCATCAACGGTGATGTAGTGACGGATGCCGGGGATATCCTTTTGCGACCCGACGGTGTAGGCCGTGATGCAGGAGGAGCCAATCAGCGATCGGCCCGGTTCACACATCAGACGCGGTAATTCGTCTAAGCCCGCAGCCTGACAGGCCGCTTGAAGTGAGGCCGCCACGGTTTTAATCCAGGCATCAATGCTCGGTGGATCATCCTGTTCGGTGTAGCGGATGCCCAGCCCGCCCCCAACATTGAGCGTATTCACCGGTAGGCCATACTCACGCGCCACTTTGAGCCAGCCCACCATCACCTCGGGTAAGTCAATGTGAGGCTGAGTCTCAAAAATTTGTGAACCAATGTGGGCATGGAGACCCGTACAGGTCAGATTGGAGGTTTTTGAGAGAAATTCAAACACCGCACCCATGCGATCGGGATCAAAGCCAAATTTGCTATCGATGTGGCCGGTTTGAATGTACTCGTGGGTGTGGCATTCGATGCCCGGGGTGAAGCGCACCATGACCGGTAGCGGCTCCGCCCGATCGACGGTTAGGCTGGCGAGGGTTTCGAGTTCAAGCCAGTTATCGACGATGACAGTCACCCCAGCCGCGATCGCCTGCTCGAGTTCCGCACGAGATTTGTTATTGCCGTGAAACACGATGCGATCGGGACGAACTCCAGCGATTAGCGACGTTTGTAACTCACAGCCGCTCACCACATCGGTTCCCAGTCCTTCGCTCGCCACGATCGCCGCCACCGCTTGGCAACTCCACGCCTTCGAGGCAAACACGGCCAGGGATTCACCGGGATAATGCTGGTCTAACGCTTCACGATAATGACGACAGGCACTACGTAACCCCTGCTCATCCAGAATGTAGAGCGGCGAGCCGAAGCGTTCCACCAGTTCGACCACATCGCAACCACCGATTTCTAAATGATCCCGCTCGTTCACACGAGCCGAGATCGGCAGCAGTTCTTGATTGGGCGATCGTTCAGTTAGCGGGCGATCGCTGGTGATGATGTAGCGTTGACCGGAGGTATCGGGCGAGTTGTAGGTTTCGGTCGGGAAAGCAGTCGAAGAGGTGGCAACCATTGTGGGTTCGAGATTGATCGAGCGTCGGGCTCGCGAGTTGTGGAATCTTGACATCCTCCCCGGCCCAAAGACACGGGGATTTCCTGGCTAGACGTTCAGACCATGCTGTTCCTCTACCAGGCGGGTTGACGTTTCACAGGTTGCCACCAAGCAAGGCTTGGATTTATGCGTTCCTTCACGTCCGTTTAGAGCCTCTGAGTGTCCCCCAGCGGCTTGCGTTTTAATCTTGAGGGCGGCGCTGAGATCGCGTTCGCGTCACGTCTCCAACGGAGGATCGGGTTCCGCACCACAAAACAGGATCACAGACACGCGGCCAAACACCCCGACGAGGGGGTGGCGCTGCGACACTGTGGGCTTAATTTCGGTGCTGAGGTCGCACCGTCCTGGAATTATTCTAGCGTTAGGGGCTGTCATCCATTCTAATGTCTAGCGCGGGTTCAGTTCGGGGTGTAGCCCTTCATTTTTTGACCAAGTCCTGGGCTCAACCGCTTACTCGATAAGGGTTCTACGATGAATAGATGATAGGCTCAAGTCGGCTTGACGATCGACTATTCGATGTCCTGTGATCCCAGTGCCGAATTTCCCCGCAAAAGCGCTCCTCTAGGACGACGCTTTCAACCCAGTTTTGGCGTCAAGGCAAATAGTCTAATCCGATCGGGCAAGATAGACGAAACCTATCTGCGGGATCAGCCCGTCTTCGCCGCGTATGTCCCACATCCTGCCCGTCTCTGTGCCGCCCGAGTTGTTGCCGTTGGCCTCGATCAACCACGCTGCAATCCTACACTTGACTCCGGCAACGATCGCCGATCTCGATCAGCTCGTTATGCTCGATCGTCAATGTTTCGGTCAGCTTTGGAGTCGGGAAACCTATGTCCGTGAACTGGATAGTCCCAATAGTGAGATTTTGATCGTGCAACCGGCGAGCCACGGCGATCGCACCAGCGACCCCTGTGATCCGTGTCATCCATCCCGGAGGTTGCCATCCCAGACCCCTGAGCACACCACCGAGATCGCAACGCCGGAACCGATCGCGATCGGCTACGGTTGTGTCTGGTCTATCCTCGATGAAGCCCACATCACAATCCTGGGCGTGCATCCCCAGCATCGTCGCCAGGGATGGGGAGAGGTGTTAATGTATGGCCTTTTGGCTGTGGCCTCACAGCGTGGTCTCACCCGTGCCACCCTGGAAGTGAGTTGCCAAAACCAGGCGGCGATCGCCCTGTACGAAAAATTTGGCTTCCGACACGCCGGTTTGCGTAAAGGCTACTACAGCAATGGGGACGATGCGGCCATTCTTTGGAAAAGTGGGTTGCAGCATCCCAATTTCGTCCAGGATTTAGCCCGCTGGGAAGCCCAAATTCACACCAAAGCGTCACGATCGGGGTGGCATCTGGCGATCGCAAGCGTCCCGACCTCCAGCGTGCAAACCCCAGAGCCAAGCGAGGGTCACCCGCCGCTGGCGCTGGATTGAGGTTTGCATCAAACATCGACCTTTAACTCCGAACTGGACGTTGAAGTGTGGCGAGGGGCTAGAACCGGAAAATTGCTCTGAAATCCTCTGGGGTTGACCCGAGCATCCAGATCTTGACTCGTCGCAATCCCTGACTATTTTTCGTTTCGTTGCTGGTTTCTGCCGTTCATCCCTCCTTTTTCGGACTGGATCACCACCTATGACCCCTGATAAGAGTTCCTCCCCCCTCGATTTCTACTTCAATTACCTTGAGGAGATTTGTCCGACGATCGTTCGTGAAGAATTTGAAGGGGTGATCACACGTTCAATTCAGGATGTGTGCTGGGAAGATCCCCAAATCGCCTTGGATTTGAATAACTTTGCCGTCATTGCCTTGATCGAAGCGGAGAATACCGAGGACGACAGCGAACGAAAAATGCTGCTCAACCTGGCGATCGAGGCTCTGAGCGTTGGGATGGATAAATATCAACATCCCCTCTGTGTGGCGCACCTTGCCCTGACGCTGTATCTAACCGGCGAAAGTCATGAGGCCGAAGAACTCGCCTATACAGCGTTCGTGGAGGTGCTCCAAGCGGCCTACTACGCTCCTGAAGATCCCGGCGAACCGATCGGCTTAATTTATCTACCGCCTCTCTTCGATCGGGCCCTACGGGAAGCGACGATCAGCGAGTTGTTTCGCGCGACTTCTGCCCATCGCCAAGCCCTCCTCTTTTTGGCGAAGACCCTCGTTTTAACCCAACCCGTTTTTTACAATTCCCACGGATTGCGCTGGCTGGAACTGGCAGCGAGTTTATTTCCGGATGCGCCCCGGACGAACCTCGCCCTGGGTATTTCCAAGCTACAAAACCGGCAGGCGGAAGGATTGCTGTATCTACACCAGGCGCAACAATCTGATCCCGCTGCGCCAGACATTTTGCAGGCCCTGTCCTTGGCCTATCGCGATCGCGGTGATCTGAAAAATGCGGATTTATGGAAAACGATCGCCTGTGCTTGTCAACTCCCCGCCACGGACCCGTTACCGCAATGGCGCTGGACGGAGGTGGATCTGGACAGTTCACTCACCTACCTTGCCTACGATGGTCTGACCCTTGCGGTTGAGCCTAGTTTTCAGAGCATTGTGACCAGCGTGTTGCTCGCTCAGGGTGATTGGTTTGAGCGGGAAATCGAATTTTGGCGCACCTGGCTCAAACCTGGCATGACGGTGTTGGATGTGGGAGCCAATGTCGGTGTTTATACCTTTAGTGCTGCCCAGCGGGTGGGGCCGCAGGGTTGTGTGATTGCGATCGAGCCCTTTAGCCCCTGTGTCCACTGCCTGAACGAAACCAAGCAACTCAATGGCCTTGACTGGGTGAAAATCTATGAAGGGGCGGCGAGTTCTCGATCGGGAACCGCTGCGCTCAAGCTCTATCCCGCCAGTGAACTGAACGAAATTATTCCCAATGCCAGTGCTTCTACGGCCCACACCCAGACCGTCCACTGCATCACCCTCGATGAGCTGATGTTTCGTGAGGAACTATCCCGCGTCGATTTTATTAAGCTGGATGCTGAGGGTCACGAGCTGGATATTTTGGCCGGAGCCAGTCAGATGATCGCCGTGTTTCAGCCCACAATTTTGTATGAAAATATTGCGGGATCGAAGGGTAGTAATCTAGCGGTGGCGAATACCTTACGGGCGATCGGCTATCAACTCTATCACTATCAGCCCTACCTCAAAGAACTGGTGCCGCTCGCATCCAATGAGGCGTTACACGGGTTGTTAAACGTGATCGCGATCCATCCCAGCCAGTACGATACCGTCATTGCCTTGGGCTATGCGGATACTGAGATCGCTGATGACGCAGCCTTGGCAGAACTCTTGATGGTGGCGGATGTGGGTGACCTTTAAAACGGGTCCGTTGGGTTCAGTGGGTGGATGTATCCAGCAGGGCATAGGAATGTATCAGGGCCTGTTCTGCTTGGGGGAGCCGATCGATACTCACGGAGAGCGCCGTCACCCCTGCCCGGAGAAAATTCCCCAGGGTTTGCGGATCATCCACGATGTCGTCATAGCACAACTGACAGGCCAGTCCGTGACGACGGGCGGTGGTGGCTAGGGTACAAATGGCGGCGTGGAGGGCTGGGAGAGCCGCCTGGGTGATCGCGGCGCTGCGGCCATCCTCGCGATCGATCCCGAGCAATAGCGAGGCGAGATCATTCGTACCGATCGCGATGCCCGCAATTCCCATTTGGCAATAGTCCTCCAGTAACATCAGTACCGAGGGAACCTCCGCCATAATCCAAACTTCCAGCAAAGGGTTCTGTCGTTCAAAGCCCAGGGTTTGAAGACGTTGCCAGCAAAATTCCAGCTCGGCACGGCTTCGCACAAATGGCAACAGGAGACGAATCTGGGTATGCCCGTTTTGATACAGTTGCGTTAACACATTCAATTGCAAGTCAAACAGAGTCGGTCGATCCAAATACAGATGCATTCCCCGATCGATCAGCGCTGCTGCCGGAGTGAGGCGGTCAAACACACGATAAAACATCGGACGCTGGTCGCATAATTCGATCGCCAAACTCACATGACGGTACAACCAACGGTGCAATTCCTGTTGTGCCTGGGAACTGGGATTGAGGGTGAGTTCTAACCCCTCACTAAAGGCCAGCATTTCGGAACGCAAAATCCCAATGCCGCCCCACGCCTGACGGAGGGACAGGTTGCGATCCAGGTAGCTAAGACTGACCCGTAAGTCGATGTGGCTCTGTACCTCCAGCGTCTGGTGTGACGCCACGGAGGGGGACTGAAGCGCAGCCTGGGGAGCCGGTTCGGTGACGCCTAGAGACGTGGGGAATGGGAATCCAGCAGGGTTCGCCGGGGAGAAGGTCTCGCGCCGGTTCGTCTGGCGCTGCATCCCAGGGTATGACACCGATAATGAGCCGGTATACCGCATCACTTCGCCGACATTCGCATCAATTTCGAGCAGATCCCCCGTACGCAAAGCCGCGACAATTCCCACCACACCGACCACGATCGGCAAACCCAAATCCCGTGCCAGCAAAATTTCATGACTGGTACTACTGCCCGCTTCGACCACCAGTCCCGAGGCGTGGCGTAAATCGCGTAAATGTGTCGTCGGAATTTTGGTGCAAACCCAAATCTCACCGGGGCGGGGATGGGTGCGGGGTGCGGTCTCGATCGGCGGTGTGGAGGCCGCAGGTGGTTTAAACACAAACGCCGGAGCGGTTACCCGTCCCCCGGACGCGCTGCTGCCGTGCCAAGTGGCGGTACACACTGGCTGCGGGGGCTGGTTCTGGAGGGTTTCGGCGAACCAAAACGATGGACGTGTGCTGTGGAGGGGGGCGATATCGTGCACAAATAGATCGAGAGACCTGGGGGGGGTGTCTCGAGGATTTGGGCTGAAGGCATTCGATCGGGAGGGGCGGCTGCCACGGGTTCCCGGCTTGGCCTTGGGATCGGAGCGATTGAGGGGCAGGGGCGATCCAAAAGACCAATCAATCCGCAGTCCGGCGGCCAGGGTGGGGGATTGCCAATGCTGGATGGATCGCACCAGTTCGATCAGCGTCAGTAAGTCATCGAGTTGGAGGGCAAATTGAGCTTGGCGATCGCGCGATAGTTCTTGCAGGATCAGCCCTTGCTGGGAGGAGTGGGTAGACCGGCTTGGCCAGGTATAGCCGCAGGGTTTTTGACCGAGGGTTTGGGCTCGCACGGAGGCCGAGGTCAGATCTAAATCGAAGCGATCGGGTTCGATGAGACCGGTATCGAGGATCTGGGGGAAGCCCCACGCGGCGGCGACGTATAGGCGATCGCCGTGTAGCTCAGCAAATCCCGAGGTCTGAATGGCGGGTATCGATCGCAGTTCCAAGGACACCGTTAGGGTTTTGCAGGAGAGTTGAGCCTTAGACCAGATGCGGGCGACGCGGCTACGAAACAATTCACCCCAGGCGGTAAAAATGCCCGCGATGACGTCGGTTTCAGTGTTGGGCACGATCGGATGGTGCATCATCTCCACGATCGCAGCGCACTGGTCTACCGATAGTTGGGTGCTGGCTAGACGTGGCACAATTTCGATCGTGGCGCTGGGCAACAGTTGCACCATCTCCCAGATAGCGGCCCGTGCAGGTAAACCCAGACGATGGATTTGCCAATCTTGTGCGATTTCAGCCTGGTGTGTGGCGATGGCTTGGCGTAGATCGGCCCGATCGCGTGGGGACGGCGTGGACAGAGACGACGATCCGAGGGGTTGTTGGGCAAACTGAGCGATCGACGCCGCTTTCCAGGTTTGGCTAGTCAGGAGATCAATGAGAACCTCATCGTGAATTAAAGCCGTGGGGAGATAAGCCGCACCACGCAACGCCTGGGCCAGCGGACAGGTACAGCTAGAAATGAGAGTCGGGCCGTTAGGTTGTAGAGTCTTGGTGCGGTCAAAGTGTGAGAACGGCTCAAGCGACACGTCACTTCCTCATTGCATGGGGGTCGTCAAGGTGAAAAGGGTGTGATCTCAGGGCCTCTAGGGGTGATGCCTGACCCACGCATGGAGTACCGGATTAAGTTCTGAGGGATTGGGCTGGGTGGACATTCGCGACTGGATCGCCAATCCGCATCATCGATCTGCTATCCATTATCGAATGCCGGACTCATCCCGATCAAATTCCAAACGCCACCGCGAAATAGCACCCAACCGATCGCCCCCAAACAGGGATTGTCCGTCTGGCGAAAAGGCTAGGGTGGTGATGTCTCGTGCGAGTACTGATTGTACGATCTGATTGTCCGCGATCGACCAGAGTTCGATGGTGTCCGATCGTGCCGGTTGTGAGACGGCCAGGTAACGACCCGTCGGGCTGAGGGCGATCGCGATCGGAGGATCGGGTTCTAAATCGAGGGTGCGGATCGACTCACCCGTTGCCAAATCCCAGAGCGTAATGGCTTGATCAATTAAGGCTAACCAGCGACCATCCGCGCTAAAACTCGCCTGTTGTGGTGCAGCGGCGTCGATTGAGCGGAGAACGGCGATCGTCGGATTAAACTGCCATACCGTCGATCCCAAGCTCGGTGCTAGGCCAAAGGCAAACATCCCTTGGGGGGAATGGATCACCGCTTGGAGATTGGCAGCAAGATCGCGTTGATTGGTGGGTTGCAGTTGTTCGGTTTCCCAATCGATCAGCTCGCGATCGATCACCCCGACCAAGGTCTTGCCATCGGTGGAAAAGCTGAGGGCTTTTACCCGACCGGGACTGGTGCCGATCGGGGTTTCAAAGAGTTGATCGTCCTGGCTGCGGTTCCAGATGCGAACAATGCCGTTATCACTACTGCTCGCAAACCGGTCGCCCTTGGGAGCCACAGCGATCGCGGTGACCGGTGCGGTGTGACCATAGTAGCGATCGGTCAGTGCGAGGATGGGCTGTTCGTCGGCTGACGGGTCTGTGGAGTTCGTTGAGTTTGAGGTGGAGGATTGAAGGGCTGGCCCCTGGAGGATCTGGGGTCGGGTCTGGAGAGACGAGGGGGAGGAATCGGCGATCGGCTCCTGCAAGGAATGACTCCGCTCGGCATACTGAATGCCGTAGACCACCGCTAGCACGATCGTCACAATGGTCAGACCGGCTAGAACATCAAACCGATAGCGCCACAGATCCGTCCAGAGGGCGATCGGTGGGGTGTAGGGCTGGGGTGGAATGGGACCGCTGGTGTGAATCGGGGTGGGGGCACTGTGGGGAACCGGTTTCGGGTGGGCGGCGTGGGGAATTCGGGTTACCTGGGGTAGGGCGATCGTGCGTGCCGCTGGCGAGGAGGCCACAATCCGGGCACGACGTTGGGGAGCCGGTTTATCCTTCCACCGTTGGGCATCGGCAATTTTTTGGGGAAAGGGATCGCGCCCCCCAAGTTTTTGCGTGCGCGTACACCAGGGGCAACGCTCTAAGCCGTCATCGTAGCGGTGTTGAGTGTTGCGATCGCAGGTCACAAGGTGGTGTTCCGCCTCGTCCAACGCATGGAGCCAAACCTGGGCATCGGGGCGATCGCGCGGGGTGCGAGCATCAAAACAGCGGACGAAGAGACGTTGCAGCCGTGGCGCCATCATGGTGAATTCCGGCGCGATCGGTGTGGGGCGATAGGGAACGGTGAGTTGCCGACTGTAGAGAAAATGACCGGACGCAATGCGATCGGCAATACTGGGCGGATCGCCACTGCCCTGATAAACCCCAGCGTAGGGATGCGTACCTTCCATCAACAATTGGAAAATAGCCACCGCCAACCCAAAACAATCTTGCGCTGGAGTGCGATTCACGTCCCGCAGCGATTGGCCCTGAAGTTCCGGCGGCGTAAATTCCGGTTTACCCACCGGACAGCGGTAGGTGGCCTGACGCGATCGATCGTAAATTTGAAACGAATCGGTATCAACCAGCGAGACCAGCGCTCGACTATTGACCAGAATATTGGACTCATTCACATCCCCCACCACATGGCCGCTCGCGTGCAAACTGGCGAAGGCGGCGGCTAAATTGCGTGCCGTGCGATGGAGATAGAGATAGTTAAAGAGCGGAACGCGATCGCGGCGATTTTTGGGTGTCCACACCGTATGCAACGGCAACATATTCGCCACACGCGGCATCAAAAAGCCGATCGCCTGCCGATCTTTCCAGAGCAAATCCAGCGGCCAGGCGATCGACACATGCCCCAGGTTGCCCGTCGGATCGATCGGCGGATCGGACACCATCGCCACCAGCTTCAGCGCCATTTCCCGTGTCGGCGTGTGATAAACCTTCGCCACACAATTCGTCCCCGGCACATCAAAAACAGTACCCTCGCCACCGCCACCAATGCGAGAACCGAGGGTAATATGCTGGCCGTTACTATGACGCTGAAGTTGCACGATGGAATGGCACGATAATGGCACGATCAATTCGGCATCAGTGAGAACAGAAACCGGATATCAGCCCCAGGCGATTCAATTCTCCCAGTCAGTCGCTGCCGGATAGAGGCATTGCCCCCAATACAGGCAGCAGGCTGAACCAAGGTTCAGCCCGCCCAGCAACCCAACGGTCAACGTCGCCTAAAGCGCCGCCGCTTCCCGTGCTGCTGCCGCTTCATCGGGGTGGATACCCAGACGTGTCAAGTTGATGCGATTTTTGCTATCAATCTCGCGTACCTTGACGACGATTTCATCTCCCACCGAGAGTTCATCCTCCACCTTGCCGATGCGGTAGTCCGCCACCTGCGAGATGTGAACCATCCCCTCTTTGCCGGGAAGAATTTCGACGAAGGCCCCGATCGGGATAATCCGCGTCACGCGACCGAGGAAAACCTCACCCGATTTCACCTGACGGGTCATGCCTGCAATGATGCGCATGGCACGTTTCGCACCTTCGCTATCCTTGCCCGACACCGTCACCGTCCCGTCATCATCGATATCGATTTTGCAACCGGTTTGCTCCGTGATGCCCTTAATCGTCTTACCACCAGGGCCGATGACCAGACCGATCAGATCTTGGGGAATTCGCAGGGTCACCAAACGCGGTGCAAACGGCGACAGCTCTTCCTTCGGCTCGCCGATCGCTTCGAGCATTTTGTCGAGGATGTGCAGACGTGCCGGAAGCGCTTGGTGGATCGCCTTGGCAATCACCTCCAGCGGCAAACCGGTAATCTTCATATCCATTTGCAGGGCCGTGATTCCGGTATCGGTTCCCGCCACTTTGAAGTCCATGTCACCGAGGAAATCCTCAATGCCTTGGATATCCGTCAGGATGCGAACTTCATCGCCTTCCTTAATCAGACCCATCGCCGCACCGCT
>RDYZ01000317.1 GCA_004293855.1 Oscillatoriales cyanobacterium
GAGGGACTTTGATCCTTAAAATCTGGCTCCCCTTCTCCCATTTTGGGAGAAGGGGCTGGGGGATGAGGGCATTCATTGGGAGTATGCGTTTGCCCTGACAGTTAAGGCCGAACCGTTCGTTTTGATGTCCCACATGTCCTAACATGTCTAACGAAAATGCCAGCATCCCCCCTACTCTTTTGGCTTGCCCGCCTGTCAAAGTCCATCGCCGTGACGATGGCTTGACCTTGATTCACCAAGAAATCAGGGCGGTTCCGGTTGTGGTGACGGATATTTGGGTGGATGCCGGTGCACGCTACGAACGACCGGAGCATCTTGGTATGGCTCATTTCCTCGAACACATGGTGTTTAAGGGCACCGATCGCCAACGACCGGGAGAGTTTGACTATGCGATCGAGCGGCGGGGTGGTGCGACCAATGCCGCGACGAGCCACGATTATGCCCACTTTTACATCACAACCGCCGATCAAGACTTTGAGTCCACCTTGCCGCATCTCTGCGATCTGCTAATCCACGCCAAGATCCCCGAGGCGGAATTTAGCCTGGAGCGCGAGGTGGTGTACGAGGAAATTGCCCAGTATCACGACAATCCAGACGATCGGCTGTTTGCGACGATGATGGCTGCGTTGTATCCCCACGCGACCTACGGTTGCCCCGTCCTGGGAACGCGCGATCGGTTGGCGCAAATGACCCCGGATCTGATGCGTCAATTTCACGGGCAGTATTACCAACCGGAACACATGACCGTGACGATCGTGGGCAATGTTAGTTTTGAACGGGCTCAAGCGGCGATCGATCAACACTGCTGCGACTTTGTCCCGGCCACGACGTATCGCCCCGATGCACCCATCCAGACCCTAGTCACACCCACGGGCGTGACTCGCGAAATCCTTGACTTACCCAATCTGGAACTGGCTCGCCTCAACCTGGCATGGCATGGCCCTGGTGCGGATAACCTCCACGATGGCTACGCCCTGGATTTAATTGCGACCATCCTGGCCGGTGGACGCTCCTCGCCCTTGGTGCGTGATCTACGGGAACAGCGTCAGTGGGTGCAGGGTATTGGCTGTTATTTTTCACTCCAGCGAGATTCGGGACTGTTTTCGGTTTCGGCTTGGCTAGAGGAAACCTATCTCAGGAATGTGGAAGAGGCGATCGTGGCTGAGATTACTCGCCTTCGTCAGCGTCCGGTGGAGTGGTCAGTCCTGCGTCGGGCTCAGCGCCAACTGTGCAACGATTTTATTTTTTCCACGGAAACGCCGAGCCAACTGGCGGGCCTATACGGCTACTATCACACCCTAGCTCATGCCGATCGGGCCTTCGCCTATCCCGCCGAAATCTGTGCGATTACCCCCGAGGAGATTCAGGCGATCGCACAACGCTACCTCATCCCCGATGCTTATCTGGCTGTGGTGGGCCGGAATGATCCCGTCGCCTAGCGCTCCCCAAGCCGACGGTGACCGGGAGCTGTCCAGTTAGAATCCATATCATCCAGGCAGGCGACGATACCGACCAATTCCCTGTAATTCCTGTAAGTTTGGGAGATAACATCGAACGCCGCGCGGCCTTTCAGGGGGTGTTTTTTGGTGTTCGTTCATGGTTTCCCCCGGTTCATACCCCCAGCCCTGCCGCCCTGACGTGATCTCGGTGAGATCGCAGTCCCCATACTGTTCGTTGTCACGTACCGCCCGTTTTTTTATTGCCCTCAGCCACATCCCCGCCTTCATGCTTCACCATCAACTTCATCGAAAAACCCTGTCTAACGGGATCGTGGCGATCGCGGTCAATAACCCCAGCTCCGATATCATGGCGGCACGGCTCTTCTTTCGTGCCGGTAGCCGTTACGATACCATCCCCGGTACGGGTCACCTGATGGCGACGGTCATGACCAAGGGAACGTCGCGCCAATCTTCAATGGAGATTGCGGAACAGGTCGAATCGATCGGCGCGAGTCTCGGCACAGAATCCACGACGGACTATTTTTTAGTCAGCCTCAAAACAATCTCGGCGGATTTTGGGGAAATGCTGAAGCTGACGAGTGAGATTGTCCGTGATCCTGCGTTTCCTGAACCGGAGGTGGAACTCGAAAAGCGGCTCACACTGCAATCGATCCGATCGCAACGGGAACAGCCGTTTTCGATCGCCTTTGCAGAGTTGCGATCGGCCATGTATGCCGATCACCCCTACGCCCTGTCTACCCTGGGAACCGAGGCCAGCGTGGAGACGCTCACCCGTGATGTCCTCTGCCACTACCACCGCGCCCACCTGCGCCCGGATAATCTGGTCGTTACCCTCGTTGGTTGTCTTGACCCAGAACAGGCGATCGCTCAGTTTGAGGCCACCTTTGGCGATTGGCAAAATCCCGACCAGCCGATTGTGCGCCCCTCCCTGCCTCGCCTCACCCCCCAGCCCCACCGCGTTGGCTTGGCTCAGGATACCCAGCAATCGATCGTCATGCTGGGATATCTGGCCCCGTCGGTCTTGGCTCCAGACGTGCCAATCCGTCTTACCGATTCGTGTGACGATCGTTCATCCCAGGTTCCCCGCACCGAAACCCCAAGTCCGAGCCGGATGGTTACGGGTATCCCGAGCGATTACGCGGCCCTGAAATTGCTGAATACGTATCTGGGCAATGGTCTTTCAAGCCGTCTTTTTGTGGAACTGCGCGAAAAGCGGGGTCTTGCCTACGATGTCTCGGCGTTCTATCCCACCCGTGTCGATGTCTCGCAGTTCGTGACCTACATTGGCACTGCGCCGCACAATACCGAAATTGCCCTGGATGGTTTGAAATTCGAGATCGATCGCCTGACGGACTGTTTGCTTGATGATGAGGAGTTAGAAACGGCCAAACGTAAGCTACTCGGGCAGTATGCCCTCGGCAAGCAAACCAACGCGCAAATCGCGCAAATTTTGGGTTGGTATGAGGCGATCGGCTTGGGGACGGGGTTTGATGCGGC
>RDYZ01000318.1 GCA_004293855.1 Oscillatoriales cyanobacterium
TATGATAACAATCGTTTAAGAAAAACACGTTTTATTAACTTATCCTCAATTATTGGTCGATGAGCTTGGCCCGATCGCATCCAAGACTCAGACATTGACCCGCTCAGAATCCTCAATCTCGGATTGCGAGAGGGACATTCAGCCTTGATGCTGATGGCTCTAAACACTCGCAGCTTTCGAGTCAGTCCGCTTCCGCTTAGAAAATTAACATTTACTCTTGCCCCCTGTTTTCGACGTTATGACAGCACAAACGGTCTCCAAATCTTCCAACGAGCGCTTGCTCAATCAGCCTGTTGTGGGCTCGCGTCGCTTCAGTAACTATTGGTGGGCGAGCGTCGTCACGATCGGAGGACTCGGCTTTCTATTGGCCGGTTTATCCAGTTATTTGCAAGTTAACCTCTTGCCTTTTGCAGATCCCACCAAGCTTGTCTTTGTTCCCCAGGGACTTGTGATGGGGCTTTACGGGGCGGCGGCTCTGTTGCTCTCGCTGTATCTGTGGCTCGTCATCCTCTGGGATGTGGGCGGTGGTTACAACAAATTTGATTTAAACGAAAGTCGCGTTTCAATCTTTCGCTGGGGCTTTCCGGGGAAGAATCGCAAGATCGAGTTGACGTGCAAAGCTACAGATGTGAAGTCGATCCGGGTGGACGTTAAAGAAGGGATCAATCCCAAACGGGCGCTGTATCTACGGGTGAAAGGAATGCGTGATATTCCTCTGACTCGTGTGGGTCAGCCGATGACACTGGATGAGCTAGAAAACCAAGGGGCAACGCTGGCGCGTTTTCTCGGTGTTCCCCTCGAAGGGATTTAATCGGAATGGGCTGGACACGGATCTCTGGCGTGTCCGTGCGTGAATGGTTTGGCGATCGCGTTAGACCTCGACGCCTCGGTTAGGTCGTCACAGATCTAGCCATTTTTTTGATACTTGTTCAAGAACTAATATGAAGACGACGACGATCGCGGTGGCTCCCCTGTGGAATCACTTGACGGGACGGGGATTCGCGGTGTGCATGGCTTTTTGTGTCAGTGTGTTGCTGATGACGGGCTGCGCTGATCAGCCGGTTTCCAATGCAGAGCCGATCGGGGAGTCACCAGCGGCAAACCGTGCCACGCAGATCGAGAATGTGGCTCGTCTGGCGGGTAAAGCAACGGTTCAGGTGGTCACGAATCGTGGAACGATCACGGTGGAGCTGTATGGCGATGAAGCTCCAGTGACGGCTGGCAATTTCGTAGACCTGGTACAACGTCAGGTGTATGACGGAACTGTGTTCCATCGTGTTGTCCGTGAGCCAGAGCCCTTCGTGGTGCAAGGTGGTGATCCCATGAGCAAGGATGCGAGTGTCCCGGCATCGATGCTCGGTCGTGGGAGTTTCACCGATCCGGATACGGGCAATGCTCGTTACATCCCACTGGAAATTTTGCCAGAGGGTGAGACGGAGCCGGTGTATAGCCGAACCTTGCGCAATGTTTTACCGGAACTGAAACACACGCGCGGTGCGATCGCCATGGCCCGATCACAGGCTCCAGATTCGGCCTCGGCTCAGTTCTATTTCACGCTGGCGGATCTCGACTTCCTAGATGGTAACTATGCCGTGTTTGGCTATGTCACCGAAGGGATGGATGTGGTGGATTCGATTCAGCAGGGTGATACCATCGAGTCGATTCGGGTGGTTGACGGGTTGGATAATTTCTCGGCTCCTTAACCTGACGTGATCGAATTTCTAACGTTTTGAACGGTGTGCCGGATCTAGATTTGCTTGAACAGTCGCAGCCCTCAGACCGATCGAGAGACCGATCAAGTGGTGATGTTGTAGTGACAGGTGTGGCGCTCCGGTCGGCTTTGGGGGATTTAGACACCACCTGGACGCGATTACTAGCCGGTGAAACGGCGGTGCGATCGCGTCTTTTGTTTGACCAGATTCCAGAACGACCGCTTGCGATGATTGGCGATCGGCCGATCGAAGTTACGGATTTACTCGATCTCACACTGGCTGATTTGCTCGCGACTCAGCGTGAGTTGGGAGATTGGCGGGATTGTGCGGTGTCGATCGGCTCGAGTCGCAGTATGCAGCGATCGTGGGAAGCGTGGCATCGTTGGCAGCTTGACCAGAACGGTTCCGGCGGGTTAGATGCTGTAGAAAACCGCGTGCCGCATCAACCCTGGCTGGAAACCTTGCCCCATGCGCCAGCGTTGCGGGTGGCGCGTCGCCTTGGGTCACGCGGGGCGGTATTTGCGCCGATGGCGGCCTGCGCGACGGGGTTATGGTCGATCGCACGGGCGGTGCTGGCGATCGAGTCGGGGGAGTGTGAGCGGGTGATTGCGGGATCGGTAGAAGCGCCGATTTCACCGTTGACGATCGCGACGTTTGATCGGATGGGGGCGCTGTCGCAGTCGGCGTGTCGTCCGTTTGATCGATCGCGATCGGGGTTAGTCCTGGGCGAAGGGGCGGCGCTGCTGCTGCTCGAATCACGTCAGGCGGCGACTCGGCGTCAGGCCAAGATTTTGGGTCGGATTACGAGTGCGGGGATGACGGCTGACGCACACCATATCAGCGCTCCCGACCCGAATATTACGGCAGCCTGTGCGGCGGTACGACAGTGCTTGACCCGAGGTGATTGGCGGGCTGAATCGGTGGATTATATCCATTTGCACGGGACGGGAACCCAGCTCAACGATCGACGCGAGGCGGAACTGGTACAAACGTTGTTTCCCCAGGGGGTGGCGGTCAGTTCCACCAAGGGCGCAACGGGGCATACGATCGGGGCGTCGGGGGCGATCGGGGCGGTGCTATGTTTACAGGCGATCGCGACGCAAATGATGCCGCCCTGTGTGGGGACGGAGGATCTCGAATTTGAGCTGGATTTGGTGCGATCGGCGCGATCGTCTCCAGTGCAACGGACGCTGTGTTTTAGCTTTGGGTTTGGTGGGCAAAATGTGG
>RDYZ01000020.1 GCA_004293855.1 Oscillatoriales cyanobacterium
GAGCAGGGCGATCGAGGTGGAGTCAGTGGCAGGCGTTGAGGTTGGGTTCGAGGTCGGGTTGATCATTCTGGGTCAACGGGGTGTGGTAATGGTCAATGGTGATCGCTGGGTGTAGCGATGAACACGCCAAATCGATACAGGGTGATGGATGGATCAGGAGAGATCACAGGCGAGGGTCCACGATGGCCGATTGGTTGCCGGTGCGCGTGACGTTAACCTGAGCGCCACAGAATTGTGGCGGGGTATCACTTTCCGGCTCAATCAAAACGCTATCCATTGCACCAGATAAGGGGGAGAGCGGTATGCTGATGGGCAAGTTATTGATCTTGGCTTTGCCGTTAATCCTGTTTTGTCGGTTCTTGCGTTGAATGTGCATCGCTCATGACTGAAACATCCGTTCCTCCCATCACAGTCGCGATCGTGGATCGCGATCGGATTTTCAGCCTCGGGCTGCAAGCCTGGACGAGCGAGTGTTTGGGGCGCGATCGCGCGGTCACGGTCGAACTGTTCGACCGGGTGGCTCCACTCCTGAAGCGTTTAGAGGACGTCCCGATCGCGTTGGCGATTGTGGGGGATCTTCCCGCACCGAGGCGAGCCTGTCAAAGTCTATGCGATCGAAATGTGCGAGTGTTGGCATTGGTGGACACCTTAACGCCTACGGTACGGGATCAGCTACGGGCGATCGGCGTGCGTGGAGCCTGTCATAAAACGACGGACGCGGATCGGATGGTGATGCTGATGCGTGAGGTGTTGGCCGATCGTGAAGCCTGGAACTCCCTGGATGCGGCCTCACTTCAGGGCGATTCGGATTTAGATCAGTTAACGGGTTTGGCATACGTCAATGTAACCCTAGCTCGGATTGATCGACGTTTGGAGCGATCGGGTCTGTCACAGCTCGAACGCTGGTTTCTGGAGGGGCAACGCCGCGAGGTGTTGACTGCCCGTTGGATCGTTCGTCGAGTGTTTGCCTTGCGTACCGCCTCGCCTGACCCAGATCCACCCGAACCCGTCACCGATCGCGGTGACGTGAGTACCACCAACCCGGCCCGATCGGCAACGGCATCCTCACCCATCCCGCCCGATCGCACTCTTGATCGATTGCCTTCCAAACAAGCCCTGACGACTCCGGCGGAAATTCGCGCCCTGTGTATTGATCGGGTTTTAACCTGGCTACAGGGTGAAACCACCAATCTCTCTGGTCGTCCCCTCGAAATTGATATCCTGAGCCCAGAAAAGCGCCGGGAGCTGTTGGCGATCGTCCTGCGACGGTTTGATGATGCTGTGTCAGAGGCTGTTACGGAAGCGGTCACGGTGGATCGCCTCTACGCCAATCGCGATCGTCTGTTGCTCGATTTGTGGAACGAAGCCGCCTTTTCCTTTTTTGGTTATTACCGCACGATTGCGATCAATGGCCAAACCGTCGCGATTATCGATGCCGTGCTCGAAGGTCGCGACCTCGCACGTAAAACCATCCTCGATCGCATTCCCTTTTTCCCGGAATTGCTCGCCTCGCTCGTCTGTGGTGCGCCGCTGGTGGTGGATAACACGACCTATGCTGCCGGTAGCTCGGAAGCCTGCCTTCGCGCTCAAATGTTGCTCGAAAATGTCTTGGTACACGTGGCCAATGCCATCATTCAGCCGTTGCTAGAACAGTTTGGCGATATCGAGTCGATTAAGCGCGACTTTTACGATCGGCGTCTCCTTAGTACACGGGAAATCGAACGGTTTCGGAATGACCTGTCCTGGCGCTACCGCTGGCAAACCTACATCAGCGACCCGACCGCCATCTACGAAAGTCGTCACCAAATCTATATTTTTGGTGACCTCGGAATTCGGTATCTGTCTATCTACGCACCCCGTCGCCACGAACTCAACGAACTCGGCAGTTTCCAGCAGGCGGTCACGCTGGTGCTAGAGGGACGCGATGCCCTAGCGCCGCGTGTGCGTCAGGTGGTGTCGATCGTCGGGACGGGCTTGGTGTACGTGTTAACCCAGGTGGTCGGGCGTGGGTTGGGTTTGATCGGACGTGGCATTTTGGATGGGATCGGCAATGCCAAGCTCGATCGCTCCCTACGGAACGGCAACGGTCGCCGCAATGTGCCGTAATGTGTCCCAATCCGCCGTCCTTTGCCGTACCGGCTCGCCATCAGCTAGGGGGATACTGAATACACCCGATCGTAATAGTCCTGGTAATCCGCCGACAGCAACGGCTTCCACCAGGACTCATTTGCCAGATACCAGGCCACCGTTTGCCGTAAGCCTTCCTCAACCGTCACCGACGGCTCCCAGCCCAGCTCGGTTTTAATCTTCGTGGCATCGATCGCGTAGCGGCGATCGTGACCCGCCCGATCCTGCACATAGGTAATCAGTGACGCACTCGGGCGCGTTGGCAAATTCGGTGCGAGTTCATCCATCAACGTGCACAGCATTTTCACCAGGTCAATATTCGCCACCTCGTTATTGCCGCCGACGTTATAGGTCTCGCCCGGTTTGCCCTTGTGGATCACCGTATCGAGCGCACTGCAATGATCCCGGACAAACAGCCAATCGCGGACATTCAACCCATCGCCGTAGACCGGTAGCGGCTTCCCGAGCAGAATGTTGAGACACATCAGCGGCACGAGCTTTTCAGGGAAATGATAAGGGCCGTAGTTGTTGGAGCAGTTGGTGATGATCGTCGGGAGGCCGTAGGTGTGGAAGTAGGCGCGGGCGAAGTGATCGCTGCTGGCTTTGGAGGCGGAATAGGGGCTATTGGGGGCGTAGGGCGTGGTTTCGCTAAAGGCGGGGTCGTCGGGTTCGAGGCTGCCGTAAACTTCGTCGGTGGAAACGTGGAGAAAGAGGCCGGATTGGCCCGCCTCGGTCAGGGTGGGGTAATAGTGGCGGAAGGCTTCGAGGAGGGTAAACGTGCCGATGACGTTGGTTTGGACAAAGGCATCGGGGCCAAGGATGGATCGATCGACGTGGGATTCAGCGGCGAAGTGAGCAACAGTGTTGATCGCCTCATCCCGTAGTAGAGTATCGACGAGCGCACGATCGCAAATATTCCCGGCAACAAAGTGAAACTCGGGTTTTGCTTCGAGGTCTGCGAGGGTTGCTCGGTTTCCGGCATAGGTGAGCGCATCGAGAACGATGACACGATCCTGGGGATAACGATCGCACCAGTAACGGGTAAAATTCGAGCCAATAAATCCGGCTCCGCCTGTGATTAAAATATTGCGCGACGATCGATTGCTGTTGCTCATCTGTCTATCGATATCTATTAAAAAAATCTCTGCGATCCGTGGCTAGCCGTTTCAATCCATTACAGCTCTGCGCCCAACGACGCCCCATAATGTCGTTTGAGAATACCCTAAACCCAGGGTATTTGGGGAAGGATACGATGATGTTGAGAACCATAATGACAATCGATGCGAGGCGGCAACCTTGGACGCAGGCATGGACACGTCGGGAAAATCAGGAAAATCAGGCGATTCGGGCGATTCGGGCGAATTGGGCAAATCGAGAGCTGACCATTCGCCTAGGGGATGACCGATGAGCCTATCCACGATCGAGTCGGCTGAACGCGGCCATCCCCTGGCGATCGCCGCTGTGGTGAAACATGTTTTAACTCAAAAAAAATTAGCCGATCGCCTCAGTGTCCGAGCCCGTTACAAGGTATTGCCATCCCAGTCTGATCACGCTGCTGACTCGGATGCCGTCGTCCCCCCCACGCTCATTATTTTCATTCGGACGCCAACCAAGCCCGATCGCGCCCTCTGTCTCAAGGTGGTTCGCCATCTGCTGCAACGTTTTACGATCCATCGCTTTGTCCCCACAGTGGTGGTCTGCGGCCAAATCGACGGGCGTCAATCCCCGGTGTGGTCGAAGCGCATCGGCCTGAGTCAATGGTCGCCAGAAACAGCGATCGCCCCCCTCATCCCCGACACCAACGCACCCCCCCAAGCGATCCCCCCCCAGGCGTTGACCGCTGCTAACCCGTCCCCACGACGCTTGACCTGGCGCAACCTGGGAATTTTTCTGGCCGTCTTGGTGGCGATCGGAGCCATGCTACGCATCTTGGGCAGTTTGCTCAGTGGGGGTATGGTGGGGGTTCCCAAGGGGGTGGCTAGCGTTCTGCGTCCCATGACGCGCTTTGTATCCCAGCGAGCCAATGCAACCTTAGCGGGAATGCAACCGCCGCTGGAAAAGGCGTTGCCCACGGACTGGAGCCGTCTGTTACCCGTGATCGAACCGCCGCCTCTACCGAGCGATCTGACGATCGAAACGGTGACGATCGCCGCCGTGGGCGATATCGTTCCGGGTACGAACTATCCCGAGATGCGTCTACCGCCCCAACCCGAAGATCTCTTTGTCCCGACAGCAGATGCCTTGCGATCGGCGGATCTCACCTTCGGGAATTTTGAAAGCGTTCTCACCGAAGCCGAGACCCCCAGTAAAGACATCCGGCAACCGAAAACCTTTGCCTTTCGTGCTCCGCCGTTTTTTGCCGAAACCTTTAAGCTGGTGGGTTTCGATGTACTGAATGTGGCGAATAATCACTCGTTCGATTTTGGCGATCGGGGCCTTGAGGATACCTATCGCTACTTCAATGAGGTTGGCATTGATCTCGTTGGCGAACGGACAACGATTTTGGTACGCAACGTCAATAACGTCAATGTCGCCTTTCTCGCCTTCAGTCCCTACGCGGCGCATAATTCCGTCAATGACCTGGAGCGAGCGCGGGAGATTGTCCAGGAGGCGGGTGGCTATGCGGATCTGGTGGTGGTCTCCATGCACATCGGCGCAGAGGGGTCTGACGCCCAACATGTCACGGGGGAGACGGAACTATTTTTTGGGGAAAATCGGGGCAATCCGCGTGAGTTTGCCCGCGCGGTGATTGATGCAGGAGCCGATCTCGTCCTCGGTCACGGCCCCCACGT
Organism: Oscillatoriales cyanobacterium; assembly: GCA_004293855.1. Lineage (GTDB taxonomy): Bacteria > Cyanobacteriota > Cyanobacteriia > Cyanobacteriales > Geitlerinemataceae > RDYZ01. The sequence goes on from RDYZ01000020.1 coordinate 4,920, forward strand.
GTTGCGGGCGATCGAGGTTTACAAAGGCCGTGCGATCGCCTACTCCCTCGGTAATTTCATCGGGTATGGAACCCTGGACAATGGGGAGAGTGCGCAATATTCCATGATCTTTAAAGGTGAGCTGGCGAAGGATGGCGAGCTGCTGGATGCTCGTCTGATACCGCTTTCCCTAGCAGAGGACGGAATTCCCCGGATTGATCCCAAGGGCGGGGCGATCGAGCAGGTGCGATCGCTCACCCAGTCAGATTTTCCCCAAACGCCCATCCAGATCCATGACGACGGCCAGATTTCGATCGTGCCTTAAGCGACGGGATCGTAACGGGATCAGGTTGCTTGAGCGGTGGCTTGAGTTGAATTCCTTAGGATTTAGGTTCGTCCGTGGTCTCCGGTTGGGCGTCTGGATTCTCGGATTTGATCGCGGTGTGATCCGTCTCGCTGTGAGGCTCGTCTGAGCTACTGGCTTCCTCCTCGATCGTCTCTGCCTCGGGTTCCCCCTCAGCGGCACGGTCTGAGTCTGCCGGAGATGCTGCTGCGCTCTCAGCCTCGGAATGCGGTGACTCGTCAGCATCCGTTACAGAATCGCCAGTCTCGCCTGTATTGGCCTCGATTTCCGTTGAATCCTCGGAATCTTCTACATCCTCGGAATCTTCCAAATCTTCCACCTCATCCCAATCTTCTAGGGGATCAACATCATCCTCGGACGTCGTTTCAGGGGCTTTCGTCGCCACCTCGGCTGAATTGGCCGTACGTCCAAAAAATGCACCGATCGATCCGAAAATTCCACCGGAGGGTGCGGTTTTGGTCGGTTCGGTCACGGCCTCAGAGTTTGGATCGATCGTCGGTTCTAGCTCCGAGATCTCACCTTCGGTCGAAAGTTCGGCTCCCGCTTCGTGATCAGCGTTGGGTGTTGTTTCCGCTTCCGCCTTCTCTTCTGTCACGTCGGCTTCAGCTTCACCAGAGTCCGCATCAGAGGTCGGCTCCGGAAGGTCGTCGGGCGAATCGGTTTCGCTGACGGATTGGTTATCGGCGATCGTCGGCGTCTCCTCGACCGCGCTCTCCACGATCGGTGTTACCGCCGAATCCTCCTCTGGGGACTCAGCCTGCTCCGCATCCGAATTGGGGGTCGGCTCCGCTGCTGTGAGGGGTGGGGTGAGCGTTTCATCGGACGCATCAACCGCGATATCAGCGGGCGTATCTGTGGATACGTCTAATACATCTGCGGCTGCGGGTTCAGTTGCCTCCAGTGGGCTAGCTTCCGGTGTCGTCGGCTGCGGTGCGCTGGTGGCGATCCCCGCTGTGGCCGTTGCGGGAGCGGATGAGTCAGCGGTTGCGGTGGGCTTCGCTTTCGCGCCAAATCCAAAGAAACCGCCTTTTTTTGGAGCGGTGCCGATCGTCTCGGTCGGTGTTTGCTGCTCCGTCGGCGTTTTCTGGCGTCGTAATACCAGTAGTTGAGTCCCTAAACTCCAAATCAGAGTCACACTCGCCGCTTCACCGAGGAGTTCTGCCCCTGTTGCCTGTCCCGCGCAAAACCACAGCACGATCGCATAGAAAATCCCGACCCCGCTCCAGATAAAGTCGCCCTTGCGATACACCTCCGGAAAGAAAAATGCAGCCATAAAGAGGATAAAGCTGCCAGAACCGACGGCGATCGCCAGAATCTTCGCGAGCATGGCGGTGGGATCTCCCAGTAAGCGATGACAAATATAGGCATATTCTACCGGCACATGTTCGCCCCTCAGCGTTCTGTTTGGGGCTGATTGTCCTGATATATCAGTCTTTCGCGTATAAGCCGTGGGAATTTAAGCCGATTCAGCCTGAATTATTTTTAAGATCTTCTTCCAATCCTCTTTAGGGGATCGGGCTACGCTAAAAGGACGGTTTCAAGGCAGTTTCCGGCTGGGATTTGACGAACGCTCCGCCCTTGCGCGGTGCATCGCCCTCGATCGCCTTCGCTTGTCGGGTTCAGCAACGCAACCGCGCGAACGGAGGGCTTGAAGCTGCTGCACGCATTACTAGAATTTTATGACTCAGCAGAATTTCGGTTTGATCGGTCTGGCTGTAATGGGTGAAAATCTGGCGCTTAACGTTGAGCGTAACGGATTTTCGCTATCGGTCTACAATCGCTCGCGCGAGAAAACCGATGCGTTTCTGGCCGATCGCGCCGCTGGTAAAAACATTGTGGGCACGTTTTCGATCGAAGAATTCGTCGCTTCCCTCGAACGCCCGCGCAAGATTTTGATCATGGTGAAAGCGGGTGGCCCGGTGGATGCCGTCATCGATCAGCTCAAGCCACTGCTCGATCCCGATGACATGATCATCGATGGTGGTAACTCACTCTACGAAGATACCGATCGCCGGGTGGCGGACCTGGAATCGACGGGGTTACGCTTCATCGGCATGGGAGTGAGCGGTGGCGAAGAGGGAGCGCTCAACGGCCCGAGCCTGATGCCCGGTGGGACGAAGGAAGCCTATGCCGCGATCGAGCCGATCGTAACCAAGATCGCCGCGCAGGTGGATGACGGCCCCTGTGTCACCTACATCGGCCCGAAAGGTGCAGGTCACTACGTCAAAATGGTGCACAACGGCATCGAGTATGGGGACATGCAGCTCATCGCCGAAGCCTACGACCTCCTCAAAAGCGTCGGTGGTCTCAGCAATGCCGAATTGCACGATGTGTTTAGCGAGTGGAACACCACCGAAGAACTGGACTCATTCCTGATTGATATCACCGCCAACATTTTCACCAAAGCCGACGACATGAATGGTGGCGGTGAGCTGATCGACTACATTGTCGATGCCGCCGGTCAAAAGGGAACGGGAAGCTGGACAGCCATCACGGCGCTGCAATTGGGGGTGGCGATCCCGACGATCGCCGCTGCCGTCAATGCTCGCATTTTGTCGTCGATTAAAACGGAACGGATCGCCGCCGCTTCGATTTTGCCCGGACCGGAGGTAACGGGCTACACAGGCGACATTAAGGACTTTGTTAACAAAGTTCGTGACGCGCTGTATTGCTCGAAAATGTGTTCCTACGCCCAAGGCATGGCGCTGATGTCGAAGGCGTCGGAGAATTTCGGCTATGGTCTCGATCTCGGTGAAATTGCTCGCATCTGGAAAGGCGGTTGCATCATCAAGGCGGGTTTCCTAAACAAAATTAAGAAAGCCTACGACGAAAATCCTGACTTGGCGAATTTGCTGCTGGCGCCGGAGTTTAAACAAACGATTCTCGATCGCCAAGGGGCATGGCGGGAAGTGGTGGCAACGGCGGCACAGTTTGGCATCGCGATCCCAGCCTTTAGCGCCTCGTTGGATTATTTCGATAGCTACCGCCGCGATCGTCTGCCACAAAACCTCACCCAAGCACAGCGCGACTATTTCGGTGCGCATACGTTTGAGCGGACGGATAAGCCGCGCGGTGAATTTTTCCACGCGGCTTGGTTTTAGCGGATGTGAGACCTGGAAGGTTGACCAACTTTCTAGGTCTCCTGCTGGGCAACGCCGGAATGGCTCACGTGCTAATCCCGCACCATCCAGTACATCGCCCAGATCGCACAGGCTCGGAGGTAGAAAATGGCGCGAAACTTACCCGTCGCCGTGATCGCCTCCGGTGTACGAAACTGCAAACCACCGGTGTAAATTTGCTTGACCACCGCTGCTGTCATTTCCCAGGCTTTGGGATGCATCTCCAGTTGCATCAAAAATGCTGCAATTCCGAAGTTAATCCCGGCCCAGACCTCCAGTGGGTGCGTTGCGTTGGGGTCTTCCGGCGAGCCGTCGCGCATGACACCATTCACAGCGCCGATCGGCTCCTCCAAGGTGGCGTTATAGCGGGTGAAACAGGAGTCAAACACCGCATTTAAAGCAGATTTTGCCCGTTCCTCGCTCACCACATCCGGCAAGCCCAACAACCGCGCATAAAACTGGCCGCAAAGCTGATCCGCCATCACCACATCGGAACCGCTCTCGCTGTCGAGGTTGTAGTATTCACCATTCCACAGGGTCGCGTCGTAGAGGACGCGGGCTTGGGCGAGCCAGGTGCGATAGTTGGCGATCGCTGCGTCACAGTCGGGATACGCCACCGGGGTCGGGTGAGGGTCAAGCTCGGTGGGATAAAGGGGCGGTGGGCTGGAGGTTTTCAAGATTTCGGCGATCGCGATCGCCGCCTCCAGTGCGGCAATCCAGAGTCCACCGCAGTAAGCGCTTATTCCCTTCAAACGCCAATCATCAAAGGTTTGATCCGGTGCGCCGCTGTTTTCTGGGATGCCATCGTTATCCCGATCAAAGGTTTTGAGATAGGCCAGAGCTTCGACGATCGCAGGCCAACAATCCCAGAGAAAATCCGTGTTGCCTTGACCCTGAGAGCCGCCCGTGAGCAAGTAATCGCGATAGACCAACAGGACAAAATCGCTGGGTAGATCTTTCCACAGATTGCAGTCCTGGTAACTGGTGTAGTTGGTTTGTTCCCAGGGGTGTTCGTTGGCTGCGCCGAGATCGTGGGGGGTGGCTCCGACGGCTTTCCGAATGGCGGCGGCTCCGTTATAGCCAATCACCCGTGGCGTATCGTCACCCGTGGGAATCGCACGGGCAAAGCCCAGCATGACATTTTTCTCTAGTTCCGGCCACAGTTGCAGCAGCGCAAACGAGCCGTACAGCCGCACATCAAGGCTTTCGTACCAGCGATAGTCGATACTTTCCAGGACTGCAAATCGGCCCTTGGGGTTGTTTTCGTCCGCCGCTGTCCAGAGGGTGCCGCCTGCGGTCAGGTCGTACAGCTCATTGAGCAAGGCCATTTTGAACCAGTCGGGCAGATCCTCGCGTTGCAAAATCGGGTTTTGCCAGGCTTCGATCGCCGCTTGCCAGGTGTCGGAATGCTTCAGCGCCGTGCGCATCACCGACCACGCATTATTCCCATCCCGTCCGAAAAAGTCTGTGTAGCGGCGATAGGCTTTGACGCCCTGCTTAAATTCGGTAATGGGTAAATCCCAGGACAAGAAAAACGGAATTTTGCGCGTTTTTCCGGGTTTCAGCGTAAATTTCACCGCGATCGCCGCCCCAATCCGCTCACCGGCAACCGCAGGGGCTTCGCTCGGTTCGTTGGGTAATGTGCCATCGGTGGCAAAACTTGCCCACAGGTCATCACCGTCACCAGCAGGATTCCAGCGATTGTGATAGGTCACCTTGACGATCGGATTGGTCACCGTCGCGATCGCCCACTGCCCATCCCCCTCTTCGCTGGCCTCCGCGCCAAATTCCCCACCCTGCAAGACACAGCCCAGGCGTGAAAAATCCTCAACCCAGCGGTTACGGTTGCCCTCACTCTGACCCCAACGGGATTGGTAATCGTAGTAAGGGCTACCGTCATCGCGTACCGTTACCTCGGGCGAGGCGATCGTATTGGTGAACCAGCGGGCGATATTTTCCCAGGTGAGCAGGATGCTCAACTCGATTGGCTCATCCGTTGGATTATGCGCCGTCCACTCGAACACCGCGATCGGGTAGCTCGTTTCCTGATAGTTGTGGGGAATAATCGGCGTGAACTGTTCGCAGGTCAGCTCCGCTTGGAAGACATTTTTGTATTCAAACCAACTGCGCGGATACAGAGCGCTATAGGTTCCGGTCGAATGATCTGGAGTTGAGGCGGGATACCAGTTCCACTCGCTCAGGCTGCCATCCTCCGGCGCTTCAGTGGCGAGGGCGTAAGCCCGACTCTGACTGCCCGTACTTTCATAGACGGAAAACTGACAGCCCGGTAAGCGATTAAACTCGTGTTCGCCACCGTCCAAGTGCCACAGATTAAAATCTCCCCGCGACGATCGGCCAATGCAGCCCGCACCGAAGCCACCCAGGGGCATCCCGTGCCAGGGGCCATCATCAAGGTTGCTGGGATAGCGGACGGTGTAAGGTTTATCCCACCCCAGGCCGATCGCGCGGCTCCAGGCTTGGGGTGGAATTTGTGGGCGGGAGATGGAAAAGACCACGGGTATTCAGCGTACGATCGACGATGGGATGCTTGAAGGTTGAAATTAGCATACGTCGAAGGGGTGATTTGCTAACATCTTCCGCAGACCCGTCAGCATCCGTGGCGATCGAAGCTGCAATCCAAGCTGCCCGCACCAGCCGAAATTATGGCCGAAACCACGGCCAAAACCACGCTCAAAATCACAATCGGAACACTCGAATTCGGGACGTGTCGTGTACCGTTGCACTCTCCAAAGATCCATAGCACGAAAATCTTGCCCCGCCGTGGAACTGCCATCCCTAAATCAGAGAACTTCGATCAGGTAAGCTGTTCACAACTCACACCAACCCAAAACTCTGGGGTCTAACCCTTACTGAATAAGCGCTAGACCCTGAATTAAGACAGCCCGAGGGCAATATTTCCGTGCTACTTCAGAGCTTTACAGCCCTCGGAGCTTCTGCGATTTGCGATCGTTAACTCAAACTCAGGTCAACTCGATCAACACGCTGACCCGAGACACCAAGGTCAAACCGATCGTGATTCGCAAAACCGCTTTCGATTCAGGTTTTATCGAAATTTATTCGTTTAAAACCTTAGATGTCCCTCTAGTTCAAGATTCGTAAACAGAATGAAGCCGTAAAACTTACACTCTCCTCACGATGCCTCAGGCTAGAGAGTCTGAACATTTCAAGACTTCAAATCTAAAAAATTGATGACATTAACACCAATTTTAGATTTACCACTTATCCGCTTGATCGAGAACGTAAGCTGCGACATTTTCAATTTGTGTTGCAGTTAAACGACCCGTAAAAGCAGGCATCGCCATTTTGCCATTGGTAACTTGGGCGATGATCTTCTCAGCAGAATACATATCGTATTTTTCAAGATCTGCTTTCTTCAGAGTCTTCGCACCATTCACAAGGTTACCGCCATTAATATGGCAGGCCGCACAGTTTTGCGAAAAGACTTGTGATCCAGCCGCAATATCCGCCGCCGTCGCTTGACCCGCAAACAGGAAAAAGCTCGCTGCAAGGGTGCAGCACATAACAAAAATCCGCTGAAACATGATGAGTTCTTATAGTGAATCAATCGTGATCGAGAGCAATCCCTGGGGTTAAGCCAGGATGTGACCCCAGGGTCAAAGGAACGGCAGAGCCGATGCTTGAGCGGTTTCACTATGGCGATCGGGGTTTTGCCTTGTCAAAAGACAGACTGTCGGAGATTGCGAAATGTTAAGTGTGGCCGCAATGATCGGCAAAAACTCTCGGGCGTGAGCCCGATCGCTGTGATGAGCTTCGCTAGGAGTTGGTAATGTCGATACACTTGATAAGTATTTTTTCTGTTTTGGGTCATAAGTCATACCTTTTCGAGGTGTGATCAGCCTGAGCTTAAATCTGATCGAAAGCAAAGAATTTAAGATCTTAAATTTAATAGATCGAGGTATTCTTATTGACCCTTATTAAAGTATTTCTTGTTGACAACATTAATCGAATTTATGCTTGCTTTCTTGCAGGTCTTCTTCTCTTTTTTGTCTGAATACTTAAATAATGGTCAAGAGAAACTCGAATTATTTGCGAAGCAACGATTTTTGATCAGAAATAATAGAAAAAACAGAAATTTTATTGATGATCAGAAAATATTGGGAATTCAAGCCAGTAAACCATTCCGTATTCAAGCAAGGTTGGAGGTGTTTTTGAGTTTAAATTTAAATCGTTCAAGCAAAAAAAATCATCAAAATATTTTGCACCAATAGCCAATAAATTTTAAGATAAAAGCTTTTTGTAGAATTTGCCTGCGAGAAATTTACAAAAATTCAAGCTCTGGAGTTACCACGGGTTAATGTCTAACAGTCAAAGTGGCATTGTCTATAAAAATCAAAAAACCATCTAAGTTGATTATTCTTTGACGTGCATTTTTGCTTCTTTTGTTAGCGCTAGGTTAGGTCGAAAATACTGATTTTTGAATATTTTTTTGTGAAAAAATGAAGATAAGTTTATCCTATGTAGTAAATATAATCAGATCTTGTTAGAGATAATATTTAGTTAAGAATAGTGGATTTAAGATATTGCTAATATAGCCTGAATCTGACTCCAGAAGGACTGTCTATACGTAAAAATGCCTAAAAAACTCTGTATCGAGGTCAATGTCATGCTGCTTTTGGTTGAGCATTGCGTCAATCTATAGCGTCTCCAATATAGGCTAGTTTGTTGGGTTGATGTGAGTCGAAAAACTCATTCCATGCCGAAATTGAGCAATTATTTGAGATAATTGAGCAGTTGCTTGACTTCGGCTATTTTGTCGAAATTTCAACCTAGAATAGTTTGAGTAAATATCTGTTTATTCAGAAATGTGAATATTCGATTGAAATCGCAACAAATTTCGATAACCTCAGGGATGGGTAGCGTCTTGTCCAAAAAAGTGATCAAAAAGTGATCTTTAAGCTATCTTGCCTATAAGAGAGATCGTGATTTTTGATCCATGAGGCTCTCCCATACACGATGTCTGCACAACGGTGGATGTGATCTCACATCGCTGAACTACACGCACTAGAGAAACAACTTATGGCTCGAAAACGAAAGAAGCTGTTCGCCTGTGGCCACAAAGGCTACGGACAGATTTGCCATCGCTGCGAAGATGAACGAAGAGCAAAGGAAAGTAAAACGGTTGAGAAAGAGCAGAAAAAGCTCGAAAAACAACAGTGGAAGGAAACCTTTGAGGGCGATCCGATCGACCTGACGGGATTGATGCCAAATTTGGTGATGAAGGCCAGAAACATCATCCACTCTTTGGATTCTGGTCAGGATTATCGTGATTTTGGTGGGAAACGACTGAATTACGATCGCCAAGTGATCAGTATTCCGCTGAATCGTGACTACCGGATGATTTGCCTTGATGTGGACGGTAAGCCAACTCCTCAGAGTGTTGTTTCCCATGAACAGTACAACCGTACCAAGCCCGGTGCTTAGGGGGCGCTAGCTGGAGCTGAGACTGGGATGAACCTGCTGAATGTTGGGCGGAAAGGGTCGTGACGTTTTACGATCGTCAGCACACGGAATCAGCAGGTTCAGCCCGATCGACTATGCAAATCTACTTAGACCACAGTGCGACGACCCCACCTCGTTCCGAGGCGATCGCGGTGATGCAACAGGCACTGGCGAGCGACTGGGGTAATCCGTCGAGTTTGCACGCTTGGGGCAAGCGGGCGGCAACCTGGGTGGAAATGGCACGGTTACAGGTAGCGGCGAGCGTGAATGCGCCGCCGGAGTCGATCGCGTTTACCAGTGGCGGAACGGAGTCGAATAATTGGGTGTTTGCGGGGGTGCAGCGTCGGGTCAGGCGATCGGCGGTGGCGCCTCATGTGATTATTTCGTTGGTCGAACATTCGGCGATTAGTCGTCCGGTGCTGTCTCTCGAACAACAGGGTTGGCGGGTGACACGGTTGCCTGTGGACCGATGGGGACGGCTTGATCCGCAACAGTTAGCAGCGGCGATCGCCCCGGAAACGGTTCTGGTGTCGCTGATCTACGGCCAAAGTGAGGTGGGGACGGTACAGCCGATCGCGGAATTGGCGACGATCGCCCGCGAGCGTGGCGTCTTGTTCCATACGGATGCGGTGCAGGCGATGGGACGAGTGCCGATCGATCTCGATCAGTTGCCGGTGGACTTACTGTCGATGTCGAGTCACAAACTGTATGGCCCGAAGGGAGTCGGAGCGTTGTATATCCGTCCAGGCTGTGATCTGGCGCCGCTGTTGTTGGGTGGGGGACAGGAGTCGGGCTTGCGATCGGGAACGCAGGCGGTGCCGAATATTGCAGGATTTGGGGTAGCGGCGGAGCGAATCACGCAGGAGTTGGCGATCGAAGGGCCGCGTCTGGAGCGGTTGCGCGATCGCCTGTTTGAGCGTTTGGCACATCGATCGGAACTCGAACCTACCGGATCACGCGATTGGCGGTTACCGCATCACGTTAGCTTTTGCTTAACCGATCAAACCTTGCAAGCAGCGGGCATTACGGGTCAAAGCTTGGTCAAACAACTGGATTTGGCGGGAATTGCGGCCAGTTCGGGGTCAGCGTGCAATAGCGGTACGATCGCTCCTAGCACGGTGTTAACCGCGATGGGATATGACGATCGCACGGCACGCGGGGCGTTGCGCTTGACCCTGGGACGGGAGACGACCGAGGCGGATATTGACTGGACGGCGATCGCGATTGAGCAAATTCTCGATCGGCTACATTGCCAAGCATGATCTCGCAGTTCCCTGGAGATTTCGCCTCAATAGTCCCTACAAGTTGTCAAATTCAACGACAAACTCGCGATCATTCACACAAACCACATCACCCGCTACCAGCTTCCGACGGCGTCGCGTTTCCAGTTCGCCATTCACCTCGACCATGCCCGACTGAATTAAATATTTGGCCTGACCGCCGGTGTCGGCAAGGTTCATCCATTTGATAAATTGACCGAGCTCAATGGTGCGAACCTCGGAATGATCCTGGGGAGACTGTGGGTGCATGGGGTC
>RDYZ01000319.1 GCA_004293855.1 Oscillatoriales cyanobacterium
AACCGCCCCAAAATCTCCAACGGCGGATCATACACCACCGCCTCATACTCAACTTCTTTATACCGATTAATCGAAAGATCATACCCATTCGCCACAATCTCCGACCTCGGCACACAAAACATCTTCCCACTCCGATCCTCCCCACTCCGATCCCCCCCTCCCAGGGGGGCTAGGGGGGTAAACCGCTCCAAAATATCCGGAATATCATTCGCCTCGATCGGCTGCCGCTTATCATCCAAACTAAACCCATCCGCCTGCATATCGTAAAACCAAACCCGATCCGTCCCCCCCGCATTCGTCTTCGTGAACAACACGATCGCCGTCGAAACCCCCGCATAGGGCTTAAACACCCCCGACGGCATCGAAATAATCCCATTCAACTGGTGATCATCCACCAACAACCGGCGGATCGCCTTGTGAGCATTCGACGACCCAAACAACACCCCATCCGGCACAATCACCGCACAACGCCCACCTACTTTTAACAACCGCAAAAACAACGCCATAAACAACAGCTCCGTCTTCGTCGTCTTCACCACCATCGACAGATCCTTCGCGATCTCCTCCTTCGCGATCGACCCCTTAAACGGTGGATTCGCCAAAATCAACGAAAACTCCTCCGCCACGCCCGCGTGCTTGTCCGCCAGCGAATCGCGATTCTCGATCGTCGGCGAATCCACCCCGTGCAACATCATATTCATCGACCCGATCCGCAACATCGTCGCATCAAAATCAAACCCGTGGAACATCGCCCCATACTTCGCGATCGCCCCCGGAGCATTCAACACCCCCTTTTCCTTCTGAAGATATTCCGCCACCCCCACCAAAAAGCCCGCTGTCCCACAGGCCGGATCGCATACCACATCCTCGATCGTCGGCTGCATCAACTTCACCATCAGCTCGATGATGTGTCGCGGCGTCCGAAACTGCCCATTCGTCCCCGCCTGACTCAGCTTCGACAACATGTACTCATACAAATCCCCCATCAAATCCTGATAGGACACCGCCTCCGCCTCCGCCTGATCCTTCACACCATCCATGATGAGATCAATCTGCTCGATCGCCTGCTTCAACAACGACGGCGACGCGATCGCAAACACAGCATCCTTCATGTGCTTCGCGTAAGCACTCTCAGACCGATCCGCCGCCAACAGATCCAACTGCCCCGCCACACCCTGCGACAACTCCGACCCCTTCGCACTCCCCAAACCCTTGATCAACGGAAACGCCCGATCGCGCACCACAGCCAGCATCGCCTCCGGGTTCTCCTGCCGAAACACCGACCAGCGACAATCCTGCGTCTCCGGTGAAAACACAAACCGCCCCTTCACCCCACGTCTCGCCCTGTTTTCTTCCCGCCGCTCGTTATCGTCCAGCCGCCGCATAAACAGCAAATACGAAATCTGCTCGATCACCGAAATCGGGTTACTGATCCCGTTATTCCAGAACGTCGTCCAAAGATTATCGATTTGCGTCTTCAACTCACCCGTAATCATGACCCTCTATCTCCGCGATGACTGAACTCAATGCTGACCACTATCATCCTAACCCGCCCTCGTTCTCATTCCCCGTCTCCTCTGCCGCCCCATCTGCCGCCCCATCTGCCACCTCATCCCCCGTCTGCACATCCACCGGGATCACAATCTCAAACACCGTTCCCTCACCCAGAATAGACTCACAGTGCAGACGCCCCTTGTGGGTTTCCACCACGATCTGATGGGAAATCGACATCCCCAGACCCGTTCCTTTCCCGACGGCTTTCGTCGTAAACAAACGCTCAAAAATCCGATCGCGCACCTCCGGCGGCATCCCCGGCCCATTATCCCCGATCCGAATTGTCACCTCTTGCCGGTCGGGATCGATCGCCGTGGCGATCGTGATCTGACAGCCCGCTAGCTTGTGTCCCTCCAAACGCAACCCCGCTGGAATCGATCCACCGGCAGCATACCGATCGGCTATCTCATCAAAGGCATCGATCGCATTGGCGATCGTATTCGTAAACACCTGATTCAACTGACCGGCATAGCACACCACCGGTGGTAAGGAATCGTACTGTTGGATAATCTCGATATCGGTGCGGTGTTCGGTAAATTTGAGGCGAGGCCGCAGGATCATCAGCGTACTATCCAGCCCCTCATGCAGATCCACCGCCACCGGCTTGGAGGTGTCCGATCGCGAAAATGTTCGCAGGGATTTACTAATTTGACGAATGCGATCGGTGCCGATTTTCATCGAGGCCAAAAGCTTCGGCAGATCGTCGCGCAGAAACTCAAACTCGATATCTTCAAGTAACGCCTCGATCTCCTCCGAATCGGTCGATTCACTACTTTGGTAGAGGTCGATCAACTCGAGCAGATCGTCCACATAGCCCCGAGCATGGCAGAGATTGGCATCGATAAAGCCGATCGGATTGTTAATTTCGTGGGCAACCCCGGCGACCAACTGCCCCAGGGTTGCCATCTTCTCGCTTTGAATCACCTGAAGCTGAGCCTCTTGGAGATCCGCGAGCGATTGATTCAGTTCCGCCGCCCGTTCCCGTTCCCGTTGTTCCGATTCGCGTAAGGTGTTGTACAGTTCGGCATTGTCCAGGGCGATCGCCGCCTGAGCGCAGATTAACATCAAAATTCCCAGGCGATCGTCCGTGAAAGCGCCCGCCGTCAGCACATTTTCCAGATACAAAATCCCCAGCAATTTCCCCTGTCCCTGGATCGGTGAACACAGCATGGATTTGGGTTTGACCCGCTGAATGTAGGGATCATTGGCAAAGGTGCGATCGGAGCTCACATCGTTGAGCAAAACACTGGTGTTGGTTCGCGCGACATAGTTGAGCAACGATAGGGGGACACAGGTTTCATCGGCGGGGATCGGCGTTAGGGAACGGTAGGGAATCGAGGCAGCATCGACCTGCTCGATCGCCACCACCTGAAACAC
>RDYZ01000021.1 GCA_004293855.1 Oscillatoriales cyanobacterium
AAGCTTTTCATTGGGCTTTCTTAAGAATTTGGCAAATTCGATCGCCAATTCGCAACATGTTCTTCACGAACACTTCTATAATTCGAGAAGCAGCTTCGCCGATCGGCGTTTCGCTCTCCGTAGCCGCATCACATTTTTCACACTCCACATAGCATGACAGAGCCGATCTCGCTCGACTTCATTGAAGAAATAGCGCGTCAATACGGTTACTGGGCGGTTTTTCTTGGAATATCGCTCGAAAATGCGGGTATTCCGATTCCCGGCGAAACGATTACGGTCGTGGGTGGTTTTTTGGCGGGTGAGGGCGAACTGAAGTATCAGGGAGTGTTGAGTTGCGCGATCGCTGGGGCGATCGTGGGCGATAACTTTGGCTATTGGTTGGGAAAGTGGGGCGGCTGGTCGTTAATTTTGCGGGTGGCGAAGCTGTTCCGGGTGGAAACGGCACGACTGGAAATGGTGCGGGTGCAGTTTGGTGCCAATGCGGACAAGGCCGTTTTTTTTGGTCGATTTATCGCGTTGTTACGGATTTTTGCCGGACCGTTGGCGGGAATCTCGGGGATGCCCTACGGTCGTTTTTTCTTTTGCAATGCGGCGGGGGCGATCGTCTGGGCGTTTGTGATTGTGACCTTGGCGTTTACGGTGGGACAGATTATTCCGTTGGAGCAGCTACTGGAAACGATCGCCCAGTTTGGTTTTTGGGCTTTTGTGATGATCGTTTTGATCTTCGCCGCTGTGCGTTGGTTTGAATCGCGACGTGAACCCCAACTTGATTTGGAATCCGATCGAACCGAGGGGCCGGATTTGGGGGATTTAACGGATCTCAATCTAACGGATATTAAAACGAGCGATCAGTTTACGGAAACCTAAGCTGAGTTTGTACCATTACAGACACAGAGACGTGGGGCGATCGTGGCGACAACGCCCAGCCGACGGCGACGAAATCCGAGATCCATATCAACCCGCTCGTCGCGTGGCAGGAGTATCTGGCCGGAGCGCAACCCAGAGGCTTGTGTGACTCACGTCTTACATTCGCACGAGTGTCGCACGATCGGAGATATCCTTAAAAGCGCTGCCAAACCGCTTATCGAGACGCTACTAACGTCATCCCCGCTTTCATGTCCCTCGTTATCTACAACACACAAACCCGCCAAAAAGAGACCTTTACCCCGATCGAGCCGGGAACGGTCAAGATGTATTGCTGCGGTGTCACGGTGTATGACCATTGCCACCTGGGACACGCGCGATCGTATATCACCTGGGATACCGCGCGACGTTACCTGATCTGGCGCGGCTACGACGTGCAGTACGTCCAAAATTTCACCGATATTGACGATAAAATCCTCAACCGGGCGATCGCCGAGGACTGCACGATGGCGGAGGTTTCCGAAACCTATATCGCCAGCTACTTTGAAGATTTGCGTCGCTTAAATGTCAAAGACGCCGACGACTATCCCCGCGTGACGGATCACATCCCGCAAATCTGCGACCTGATCCAAACCTTGATCGATCGCGACTTGGCCTACGCCTCCGGTGGCGACGTGTACTACGCCGTGCAGAAGTTTCCGGGCTATGGCAAGCTGTCAGGCCGCAGCGAAGATCAGATGCAATCCGGCGCGAGCGGGCGGGTCGATGCGGGATCGGGCGAGCCGAAAAAGCGTCATCCGTTTGACTTTGCCCTCTGGAAAGCGGCCAAACCGGGCGAACCGTTTTGGGAATCGCCCTGGGGTCAGGGGCGTCCGGGTTGGCATATTGAGTGTTCGGCGATGATCCGATCGCGGCTCGGTGACTCGATCGACATTCACGGCGGCGGCGGCGACCTGGTGTTTCCGCACCACGAAAACGAAATCGCCCAATCGGAAGGCGCAACGGGTAAACCCCTAGCGACCTACTGGGCGCACAACGGCATGGTGCGCGTCAATGGCGAAAAAATGTCCAAATCCCTCGGCAATTTCACCACAATTCGCGATTTGCTCGAAACCGTCGAGCCGATGGTGATTCGCCTGTTTATCTTGCAAGCGCAGTATCGTAAGCCGTTGGACTTTACCGACGAGGCGATCGCGTCGGCAACGAGCGGCTGGCAGACTTTTAATGATGGGTTGACCTTTGGCGATCGCTTTGGTGCAACGCTGGGCTGGGCGCTGGACGCTTCGGCAACGGTGGAACCGTTACCGGAGGTGGTCGATAAATTCCAAACAGCGATGGACGATGACTTTAACTCGTCAGCAGCGCTAGCAATTTTGTTTGAACTGGCGAAGGATCTACGGCGTGCGGGGAATTTGCTTGTGCACGGGGAAGCCCTCACCACACCAGTTGACGAGTTACGCCACCAGTGGACGACTCTGGTGGAACTGGCGGGGGTCTTGGGCTTGGTCGCAACATCTACAACGGCAACCGCAGGCGATGAGGGCTTAACGGATGCAGCGATCGAGGCACTCATCGCCCAGCGCCAACAAGCGCGAGCCGATCGTAATTTTGCCGAGAGCGATCGGATTCGCGATGAACTCAAAGCCCAAGGCATCACGCTCATCGACAAACCCGACGGCACGGTTTTTGTGCGTGATTAAGGTAGACCCGATTGGTACGGTTTGGTTAGAACGTTATCCAAAGCCTCGTCCAGGAGCGCTGAGCGGAGTCGAAACGCGATCTTCGACTCCCTAGCATCCTGACTTAGTCTTTCATCACGACCGCTTCCGGCTTATTGACTGTTGCGCCCTTGGCTTCCTTCGCCGCTGCCCAGCGTTCTTCCGCCGCTTCCATCACCGCCTCGAACTTTTCGAGAATTTCGCCGGGATAGGTTTCGAGGGTTTTGGTCACGAGCGAAATTTTCTGTTCCCACTCGTCAATCTCGCCAATAATGACCTTAATTTCTTGACCTACCGTCAGGACTTCTTCCACATCATTCGGGCGTTTTTGGCTAATTTGCCGCGCGTGCAGCAGCCCGGTGACACCACCCAGATCCACAAACGCACCGTACGGCTTGATGCTGACAACGGTTCCCGTAAACAAACCGCCTTCTTCTAGATTGCTCATGCAGTTGGCACGTTCGGCCAAGCGGTGAGAGAGGACGAGCTTTTGTTTTTCGGGGTTAACTTCCAGAACCGTGACCGTCAGGGTTTGACCCATCAGAGCTTCCATGTTGTCGCTGCGTAGCAGGTGCGATCGCGGAATAAAACCACGAATCGATTCCGCATCCACCACAACACCCCCCCGGTTCGTGCCGGTGACTTGGGCGTTAATCGTCGCGCCAGACGCTTGACGCTCGGCCATCATTTCCCAAATGCGATCGAGTTCAAGCTGACGAATCGACAGTGTGACCTGACCGTCCGCGTTGGCACCACGCACGATCGCATACTCACGCTCTAAACCCAGCGGCAAAATCTCGGCAAGATCGCCGCTCGGCGTCGGAACAATTTCTTTAAGCGGTAAAAACCCAGGGCATTTACCTGCGATATCAACATAAACCCCCTGGGTGTCGTGTTCGCACACTTTGCCAGTAACGATTTGGCCTTTTTCGTAGTTGTAGTTCTGCCCTTCGAGTGCTTTGGCAAAATCGTCAGCAGAAAACGCTAATTCTCGTGTCATGAATGGCGGAGATCGGGTAAAAATCAGCAGGCGATCGCGATCGGTGCTGTGGTGGACGTTCCAGGGGTGAGACGAAGCCACACCAATCGGAGCGAGCCGTGAAGGCTACGCCATTCAACTATATCCAATTTGTCCCCTGCATTGGCTGAAGTCGCTGTTTGATTTAATACAGACAGCCCAGGAAATTCTGCATGTTCAGGGTTGACCGAGAGGTCTGATTTCTCAACGAGCCGTCACCGTCCTTGCTCTCGGAAACTGGAGCGTCAACGAAGTTCTAACCCCTCTAACATCAGTTCTCAACGACCGATTATCGCAACTGATCAAATAGGGTTTTGACCTCTACCCAGGCGGATTTTGCGGCCTCCGCGTTGTAACTGTCGCGCCGATCGCAGAAAAAGCCATGATCCACATCGGGATAGCGAAACACTCGATGCTTCACCTGAGCCTGTTGTAAGGCGGCTTCAACCGCAGCATTCTGCTCGGCGGGGATCAGCGGATCGGCCATGCCAAAAAAGCAGTAAATTTCGCCCTGGATCTGTGGTGTGCGGCTTACGGTTGGAGCCGTTTCACCGGGACAAAACACGGGGATGCCTGCGCCATAAAACGAAGCCGTCGCTTTAATTTCCGGCAGGGTCGCGATTAGGTAGGCCACGTGACCCCCGAAGCAAAAGCCGATCGTGCCCAGGTTGCCGTTATAGCCGTCGATCGCTTCGAGCTGGGCGATCGCGGCGCGGGTGTCGCCGATCAGCTCTTCGGCGTGGGTGGCATCTTTGTATTGACGACCGATCGCCATGTCGTCGGCGGTATACCCCACTTCAAAACCGGGCTGGCTGCGCTGATAGAGCGCCGGAGCGATCGCGATATAGCCTTCCCGTGCGAGGCGATCGGTCACATCACGGATGTGGGCATTCACGCCGAAAATTTCCTGAAACACGATAATTCCGGGATAGGAGCCGGGAGCCGTCGGGCGGGCGAGGTAGGCATCGATCGCCAGATCCTGATTATGTAGGGTAACGCGATCGACAGTAATGGGGGCAGTCATTCTAAAGTGTCCTGAAGAGAGCGAGAAGTCCGGCTTTTTGGCAAAGTCGGACTTCTGAGATGGGCGATTAGATTCGGTCAAGACTCGTCAGTCAAGACATAATCCGTCAAGACTTAACCAATATTTTCCATCACCGCGAACATCGGCAGGTACATCGACAGCAGAATCGATCCCACCATGCCACCGATGACCACAATCATCAGCGGTTCGAGCATACTCGTCAGACCTTTAATCGCCTGCTCGACCTCATCCTCGTAGAATTCGCCAACTTTGCCCAACATCTTGTCGAGTTCCCCGGTTTCTTCCCCGATCGCCATCATCTGAATTGCCAGGGCAGGCATCACCCCTTTCTCACGGAACGCTTCGCTAATACTTCCCCCCTCCTGGATTTGGGCGCGGGCATAGTCGATCGCATCTGCAATAACTTCATTACCCGCCGTATCACGCACAATTTCCATCGAGTTCAAAATCGGCACACCCGATCGGGTCAGGGTTCCAAACACATTACAGAAACTCGCCACTGCACTTTTTTCGATCAGGTCACCGAAAATCGGCGCTTTCAACAGTAGTGCATCAATTTGGAACCGACCCACCGGCGTTTTGTAGTACGTGGCGATCGACACCGCGACCCCCACTAAACCGGCCACGAAAAAGACAATCCCAAAATTTTGTAACTCCAGCCAGCTCTCCGCCTCGGGATCTTCGGCAGGCATCACCGGCCCGCGCAAAAAGAAACTGATGTTCATCATCACCTGAGTGAACATCGGCAATTCCGCATCAAGCTGGTCGAAAATCCCGGTAAACGTCGGCAACAGGAAAATCGTCATCCCCAGGAAGATCACGACGGCGATACCGCCCACCGTTTGCGGATAGGACAGCGCCGACTTGAGCTCGTTTTGAATCTTGGCGGATTTTTCCATCAAAATCGCCAGCCGGTTCAGCACCTCATCAAGAACCCCCCCCACTTCTCCCGCCTGAACCATACTGACGTAGAGCTTATCGAAACAGTCGGGATGTTTTCCCATCGCTTCGGCCAAACTGCCCCCCTGCTCCACCTCAGAACTAATCGCCTTGAGTGCTTTCTTGAGTTTGGCGTTACTACACTGTTCCGTTAGTACGGATAAACAGCGCAACATCCCGACCCCAGCATTAAACATGGCCGCAAATTGGCGGGAAAAGACCGCCCGGTCTTTGACGGTAATACTGGATAGGGCGGCGCTGATGTTTTCTTCCAGCGCCTCAAAATCAAACCCTTTCTTTTCTTCTTTGGGGAAGGCACTAGCCATAGAGCAGGTTACCGGTGTAGGAGGGCAAGAGGGAGCATGGACAATATCCCTGGGGACATGGATGCGGCGTGGCGCGATCGCCCTGGTGAGCCAACGGGTTAGATCTCGATGGATATCCGTCGTCAGGTTTCCCGCATCGATCCCGCATGACACCTGGTGATGATGCCATGAGGTCATACCGTGGGGTCGATACCAGTTCGCTATGCAGGTGAACCCAAGTCGCCGACTATCCAATCACCAGGATGATCTATCTATCGCTAGCGTTTAGCAGCGGCCTTGGGTTGTCCACCTTGGAGAATGCGCGGATCAACCAACCGAGCCAATTCATCAATTTTTGAGGTTTTGGACATGGCATCTTCGTAGGTGACCTTACCTTCATTCACCAAACGGGCTAGACACATTTCCATAGTTTGCATCCCCATTTTTGATCCCATTTGAATCGAGGAGTAAATTTGTGTGGTTTTACCCTCTCGGATCAGGTTGGCGATCGCTGGGGTGTTAACCATAATTTCGTGAGCCGCACACCGCCCGCCCCCAACTTTCTTGAGGAGGTTTTGCGAGCAGACCCCAACGAGTGATCCCCCCATCTGGGCACGGATTTGGGGCTGCTGAATCGGGGGGAAAACGTCGAGCATCCGGTCGATCGTGGCCGAGGCCGAGTTGGTGTGCAATGTTCCAAAAACTAAGTGACCCGTTTCTGCGGCGGAGATAGCGAGGGAAATGGTGTCTAAGTCCCGCATTTCTCCCACCAGGATAATGTCCGGATCTTCCCGTAGCGCTGCTTTGAGGGCGTTTCCAAAACTTTTGGTATCTTCACCCTTTTGGCGCTGGTGAAACAGGCTTTTGATATTCGGAAAAACGTATTCGATCGGGTCTTCGACGGTCAGAATATGCTCCGATCGGGTGCGGTTAATCAAATCCAGAATCGCCGCCATCGTCGTGGTTTTGCCCGATCCGGTTTGTCCCGTAATCAAGACCATACCCCGTGGACGCATGGCCATTTCACGCATGATCTCCGGCACGCCCAACTTATCAAAATTGGGAATCTCCGACGCCAAAGCTCGCAAGCAGGCCGCAAAACAGCCGCGCTCACGATAGACATTCACCCGGAATCGCGATAGACCTTTCACCCCGTAGGCACAGTCTAGTTCCCAGTTTTGTTCTAAATCTTTCCGTTGGTTGTTATTCAACATGCTGAAAATCAGCCGTTGACATTCGTCCGGAGCTAGGGATTCGCCGAATTGCGGCTGGGGTGTGAGCTTACCGCTAATGCGGAAAAAGATCGGTGCACCGGCCTGAATGTGCATATCGGAACCGCCTTGTTCAACAAGCGACTCCATGACATCTTCAATAACAAAATCCATGAATACGATTCTCCTGGGGGTCTAGGGCGATCGTCTGCAACGATCCACGATCGGGCGTGATCGAGATCTGAGAATGGGTTCGGGCGAATCAGTGCCGGTTAACGGCATTCTCACAGTGGATGATGGACGATCGATGGGTGAATGTTCGCGGCCTGGACGCTATCGGGACGGGCTATCGGCCAAGCGTCGGGTCTGTCGGCGATCTAGCCGATCGAAATGTTGCGCGACACGAGCTATGGGATCGATGCAATGATCGACGGGATCAAGTTGGGCTCCACATCAGTTCAGCACTCACCTGGAGTGGATCATTTAGACAACTCAATCCCAGCTTACCCAAAATCCGGGTGATGTTGATCGGGTGCGATCGCACAGAATCACACAGAATCACACAGAGATTAATGAATCCTCAATCCTCAAAGCGGGGAGTCATGCAATACAAGCACTCCATCCAGTCCGGCTGTAAGCCTGCATCACAGGTTTTGCAGGTGAGCGAACTTTTCCGTTTGGCCTTCATTTCCGCTTCAAGCCCCGTGTCCGTAAACGTCACCCGATCCACTTCCTCAAAGGTCGTTAATCCCTGACGTGCCAGCTTCAAACTGTAGGACAGCAGAGTCGTCATACCTTGTTCAACCGCTTTCTCCGCCACCCGTTCCGTGGGCGCACCGGCATTAATCAAGGCGGTCACTTCCTCCGAGTTTTGGAGAAACTCGTACACCCCAACCCGTCCCTTATAGCCAATGCCGTTACATTTTTCACACAGTTCACCGGCGGCGGCCAGCTCTTTCCGCTCCTGGGGCGGCACAACTTTCGCTTCATAAAACGTTGAATCCACCTCCTCTTTCAGGCGCATTCCGTAGCGGGATAGTTGGTTTTCGGTGGGTTTGTAGGGAATGCGGCATTCGCTACACACGCGACGCATCAGCCGTTGGGCTAAGACTCCCAACAAGGCTCCCGAAACCATGAAGGGTTCGACGCCCATTTCATCGAGACGGGCGATCGCCCCGGCGGCATCATTGGTGTGCAGGGTGGTTAACACCAAGTGACCCGTTAACGCGGCTTCGATCGCGGTTTTCGCCGTTTCCTTATCCCGCGTTTCTCCCACCAGCAAGATGTCCGGGTCTTGCCGCAAAAACGCCCGTAGGATATTCGCAAAGGTGAGATCCTTTTCGCGAATCACCTGACATTGGGTAATACCCGGTAGCGCATACTCGATCGGATCTTCTGCGGTACTGATATTCACACCGGGATCATTGCGCTCCGCCAACACAGAGTAAAGCGTCGTAGACTTCCCGGAACCCGTCGGCCCCGTCACCAAAATGAGACCAAACGGACGGCTGGCAATTTCTCGAACCTTCGCCAGGGTCTCCTCGTCGGTAATCAGCTTATCGAGGCCCAACTGCGTGGATGAGTTATCGAGAATTCGGAGAACAATTTTTTCGCCGTAGCGACTGGGCAGCGAGTTAACCCGAAAGTCCACCGCACGGCCTTGGAACATGCGGCGAATCCGACCATCCTGGGCTTGCCGACGCTCGGCAATGTCCATATCGGAAATAATTTTGAACCGCGAGGTGATCGCCGACACAATTTGCTTCGGCAAACGGGGAAACGGCTCCGACAAAATGCCATCTTTCCGCATCCGAATCTGGAGGTATTCTTCCTGCGGCTCGACGTGAATATCTGAAACCCCATCACTGAGAGCTTTTCGCAGGATTTTATTAACCAGACTCACCACACTTTTATCGTTTGCATCCCCTTCTTCTTCCAGATCTTGAGCTTCCGGTGGAGCCTCCTCTAACTCACCATCCTCGCCACTAGACTTACTAAAGTCTTCGACAGAAATCGCATTCTTTTCGTCGGCCTCCCGCGCCTGAAGTGCAGCTTCGCGCTTCACCTGTTCATCGAGGTATAGGGAGATCGTCTGCTGAAAATCTTCGAGGGAAATAACCCGGCGTATTAGTTGAAGATCTTGGCTACGCAAAATACGGCGGAGTTCGTCCTGAGCTTCTAAGTTATCCGGATCGACCATCGCGACTGAAACGCTATCCCCCGATCGCTCCAGTGGCAAGCAGCTATAGCGGCGGCAGGTATCGACCGGAACTGCATCTAGCAACGCATTCATATGACCGGGCTTCATATTGGCCACCTCGGGGTCAAATGAATCCACACCATGCAAAATTTTCAGTTCAAACAATTGCTGTCGTTTGTACTGTAAAACCAAATCCGGCGGTAGCTGTTTACCAGTGATTTGTTGAATCACTTCGGTCAGGGGCTGGCCGGTACGGCGACACTCTTTCTGGGCCTGGTTCATCTGCTCCGGGCTGACATGACCAGCTCGGATCAACTTGTTACCAAAGGGCGAAAAGTTCGTCTGAACCACCAAAGAACGACGAGCTTTGGAGGATTGAGACGCACTGGAAGAGGGATTGGTCATGGCGAAGGGTTGCAGCAGTAGGTCGCGATCAAGGCGCATCAGAATGGCAAACGATACGGAAACAAACGTGAAGCGGTGGCGTTTGTGACCCGTCACTCCAGTGTAGCTTACGAAATTCTACGTAATCTGACCGGGGTTTGGACTCAGGAGGATTGGCTCCCAGATGATCGATCAGCAGCCAACGCACCGGACTCTCTCGCACTCCTGTCGATCGTCCCAGGGTTTTCCCGTAATCTCTGGCTTGTTTGATATTCTTAGGGATATTGATTAGGTTATGGTGTTAAACGTCTCAGCTCGATCAAAGCTTAGACGTCTCTCATCGAAGATGCGAAAAGGCACGATCATAACGACGCAGAGTGATGATGGCTGCATTGCGGAAATAAGGCCCAGACACACGGCGTTGTTTTTGCTGGAGTGAACCACCTCGCTGCGGGTTGTCGTCAGCCTTTAAGATCTCGTTGTAGCTACTGCACCCCCTGGAAGGAATGCGAACGATGATTGAAGAAGAAAAACAGGTAGATGCGGATGCGTCGGCGACGGAGGCTGCATCTAACTCAGATGTGATACAACCGGACGCGACGATCGAGACAGATACGATTCCGGTTCAAGATGCGATCGACCCCCTCGTTGCAGAGGCAGAGGCGGCGAAGGAAGCGGCTGAGGCCATCCCCGCCGACGTGCCGCTAGAGGCGCTAGAAGCGTTGAAGGTGACGGCTGAGATTGCTCAGGCTCAGCTTGAGGAGTTTAAAGCACAGTACACGCGCCTTGCAGCGGACTTTGAGAACTTTCGGAAACGGACTCAGAAAGAAAAGCAAGAGCTTGAGGAACAAGCAAAGTGCAATTCGATCAAAGAGTTGCTACCGGTGGTTGATAACTTTGAGCGGGCCCGTGCTCACATCAAGCCACAGAATGACGGCGAGATGACGATCCACAAAAGTTATCAAAGCGTTTATAAGCAGCTTGTGGATGCCCTCAAGCGTCTTGGAGTAGCCGCCATGCGTCCTGAGGGGGAACTGTTTGACCCGAACCTCCACGAAGCGGTGATGCGTGAGCAGACGGATGAACATCCGGATGGCACGGTGCTGGAGGAACTGATGCGCGGCTATGTGATGGGCGATCGGGTTTTGCGGCACGCCATGGTCAAGGTTGCGACGGCTCCGGATTTTGTACCGGGTGAAACGGCGAACGAGTCAGGCCATGACGACGCTGAATCAGCGGAATAAACCCGGCCCAGCCACGCTTGACGGCGCAGTCAGACGCATTAACGTGATACGTCTAATCCACGGACACTAGCGAACCCTAGCCTGACTGCGCTGGTTCGACGGGACGATGTCCCAACACGATTACGGCTTTTCAGTGTTTATACTGGGTCTATACGGATCAAGGCTGCAAGACCTGCCCGCGATTGAGCCACACGGCTCATGCGCAACGGTCGCAGTTTCCTTGGGGCCAGTGTGCACCATTATGACCTTCGGGTTTGCGTTGTTCGGTGGTGCGTTCTGCTTAACCCCTCTGCCCCTCGACACGGTTGCGTGTGTGTCGCCTGCATTGCCAAGATGTTTACCGGAGTCTTGCGGTGATCCCATGCAGATCTGACGTATGGTCTCATCGGGCATCTCATCGAGATCCCAGAATGTGTGCTGACACCGGTCTCACGGTCTGAGGGTAAGTTTGCGCAACTTTCAGTCTCATTCGAGAGTCTCGGGTTAGCATAAATAGCTAGAGCCCTCTGGAATCGCGGCATGGTTTCTCCCGAGGTTTCGGGGTTAAGGCCCGAGTCTGAACCTCGATCGCGTCCGTTGAGGTTCGGAGACACGCCTCCGTTCTGACCCTTCAGCTTCAGACGATCGTCACGCAAGCCGTGCTTCCACTGGGTAGCTTCGCTCACAATGTCCTCTTCAGTCTCACCCCCTAGGCAGTATTCAAGCTCATGGGCAAAGTCATCGGAATCGACCTCGGCACAACAAATAGCTGCGTAGCAGTGCTCGAAGGTGGTAAGCCCGTCGTGATTGCCAACTCAGAAGGTGGACGAACCACTCCGAGTATGGTCGGCTTTGGCAAAAACGGCGAGCGACTCGTCGGTCAACTGGCCAAACGTCAAGCCGTGACCAATGCTGAAAATACGGTTTTCAGTATCAAACGGTTTATTGGACGACGTTGGGATGAAACAGAATCCGAGCGATCGCATGTTCCCTACACCTGCATCCCCGGACGCGACGACACCGTCGATGTGGAGATTCGCGGCGTACGTCACACACCGCAGGAAATCTCTGCAATGATTTTGCAGAAGCTCAAGCAGGATGCGGAAGCCTATCTTAGTGAACCCGTCACCCAAGCGGTGATTACGGTTCCGGCGTATTTTACTGACGGTCAGCGGCAAGCAACCAAGGATGCTGGCACGATCGCAGGGCTGGAAGTTCTACGGATTATCAATGAGCCGACCTCTGCGGCGTTGGCCTATGGTCTCGATAAGCAGGACACCGAGCAAACCGTGCTGGTGTTTGACCTAGGGGGCGGGACGTTTGATGTCTCGGTCATGCAGCTCGGGGACGGCATCTTTGAGGTGAAGTCCACAGCGGGTAACAATCACCTCGGTGGTGATGATTTTGATCAGGCGATTCTCAGTTGGCTGGTGGCCGAATTTGCGAGCCAAACCAATATCGATTTGTCGGGCGACAAGATGGCGCTACAGCGGATTCGTGAAGCCGCCGAAAAGGCCAAGATCGAACTATCGAGTGCTCAATCGACATCAATTAATTTGCCGTTTATTACCGCTGATGAAACGGGACCCAAACATTTAGAACTGGATTTTACGCGATCGCAGTTTGAGGAACTGACCCAGTCTTTGATCGACAGCACGATCGGCCCGGTAGAAAGCGCATTGCAGGATTCTGGCTTGATGCCGGAGGAAATCGATCGCATTATCCTGGTGGGTGGCTCAACCCGTATCCCCGCCGTGCAGGCGGCGATCTCTAACTATTTTGGTGGGCGAACGTTGGATCGATCGGTCAACCCCGATGAAGCCGTCGCCACAGGAGCCACCATTCAAGCGGGCGTCCTGGGCGGTGAAGTGCAGGATGTTTTGCTGCTCGATGTGACCCCCCTCTCCTTGGGCATCGAAACCCTCGGTGAGGTCTTTACGAAAGTCATCGAACGGAATACAACGATTCCGACCAGTAAATCCCAAATGTTTTCGACCGCAACCGATGGTCAAACCTCCGTGGAAGTGCATGTACTTCAGGGTGAGCGGGCTTTAGCCAGTGACAATAAGAGCCTGGGCAGCTTTACCTTGATGGGTATTCCCCCAGCTCCACGGGGTATCCCACAGATCGAAGTGTCGTTTGAAATTGATGCCAACGGCATTTTGAATGTATCGGCACGGGATAAAGGCACGGGACGAGCTCAAAGTATTCAAATCTCCAATACGGGCGGGTTAAGCTCGGATGAGATTGAACAAATGCGCCAGGAGGCTGAGGCGAACGCCGATCGTGACGCACGTCAGCGGGCTCTGATCGAACTGCGTAACCAAGCCGAAGCGTTGTTCTACAACTACGAAGAAACGCTCAAGCACAACGCCGATCGTGTGCGCGAAGACATGAAAGTAGAGGTTCAAGATAAAGGCCGGATCTTGCGAGAGATCATGGTGAGTGATGATCTCGAAGCCGCCCGATCGGCTCTGGATCAATACCAACAGGCTCTCTTTGCGATCGGCTCTGAGATTTATCAAGGCAAAAACGCGACTCCCTCGGACAGCACGATACCAACGACCGGTCTTCCTCGCCTGTCTCGAGAGGGAATGATGCCACCCCCCAGCCCGCTCCCCGAAGACGAACCTCCCGCCCAGTTGGATGATCTGTTCGGTCCGCAGCGAGCCGCAGAAGAATCAGCCAAAGCCACGGGGTCTGTCTTTGAAGAAGATGACGAGTTGGCAGAACTGCTCTCGGATCTGGAGAATTTAGCCAAATCCAAAGCCCAAAAACCGAAAGTATCTCCCCCTCCAGCCCAAACACCCGCCACACCCGCCACACCCGTCGCGACCCGACCACCGGCAGCGGCTCCGGCCAACCCGATGACAGCGCCACCGTTAGTTGATCCAAGCCCGATCCCCAATCCTTCCCCCCTAGATAATCCCTTTGAAGCGGCGTCAACCGCAGCGGCACCGCCTCCCTCCCGCGATCCCGAGGAGTCTGATCCCAGTAACCCGTTTACGTAGGGAGTTGGGATGAATCAAGGCTAGGGACTTGTGTTTTAGGGCATGTGTTTTAGGGCAATGGAATTTCGGGAAACCGTTCGCGCTGCGGGTTGGTATCGATCGACTTCAACGTAACGGGCGTCCCTTTTCGTCCGATAAATGTCGATCGATCAATCTGGCCGCGATGACGCAACTGCTCAAATTTCATCACGAGAGGTTGATGACATTCGTAAACGGAACTAAAGCCAACATCGGTCATGAGTTCAAAGAGTGACGATCGCGTCAGCCAGGCACTTTTCTCATTACCGATCGAACCCCAAGCCGTGTGATCTTCACCGTAGTCACGCCCCCAGTAGGTGCGACCCTCGTAGTCATAGGATCGCTCGGCTGTAAAGCTGACGTGGGTATCCACGATCGCCATCTGCCGCGTCACACGGTGGATATCCGCCATAAACTGAAAAATATCCGGTGCGTCGAGATGGTAGAAAATCCCCAAACACAGCACCACGTCAAAGGTGCCATAGGTCTCTGGGCTGAGGTTCCGCACATCGTCGCAGAAAAATTCGATATTCTTTAACCCCCAAGCCTCAGCGGTAAACTGGGCTTTGGCCAAATTACTTTCACGACCTTCAATACCGACCACCTCTGCTCCCTGCATCGCCAACTCGAGACCATACAGCCCCTCAAGGCAGGCCAGATCGAGAATGCGTAGGGTCGAAAAATCCCCCCCACAGAGATCCGAAATCACCTGGAGAAACCGTTGCAGTTTGGCCTCAACGTTGGATTTTTCCTGGGTTTGGCTACCATCCGGCAAGGTGATGATATGCGGCAGTTCGGGGCCGATCGTATAGGAACCGTCGGGCAATCGTAAATTGTGGTTCGTCCACTCGCCATAGCGATCGATGATGTGTTGTCGTTGTTGGGCGAGGTCGCTGAGGTTCATAGGTTTGAGAGGGAAGCGTAAAAGTTCGGAAGCCAGACCCTCAGAGGACGATGCGATCGGGGCTGAAAAACGCAGTGCGGATCACCGTTGGCAGGAGGTTGGGTTAAAGGGATTGCCTCCGTTAGTCCCGCGAGACCGATCAACGTGACCCAAGAGACCAAGAGGCATCCCAGAATTCGACCTCTGAGATTGCCACAACCTCAGAGGCCGGAGGATCTACATTTCACGGACGGCGGGCTGACCGTCAATGATTTCGCCAATTAAGACGGTATCGGCCACATTAATAAATAGGCCGTTTTCCAAAACCCCTGGAATATTGTTCAGGACTTTTTCCAGTTCGGCAGGCTGATCAATGCCCGACTCGAATTTGACATCCACAACCAAATTACCCTCATCGGTGACAACCGGACCCGCTTTTTTAACCCCCATGCGTAAG
>RDYZ01000143.1 GCA_004293855.1 Oscillatoriales cyanobacterium
TCGGGCAATGTGGCGATCGCCAGCCCGGAATTTTTCCCCAGCCTACGCAACGAGACACGCCAGTGGGGTAGCGATCTTCAGCGGTTTGTTCGGGCATTGCAGACCCCACGGGCCACACCCAAGTTAGCCTTAACCCAGTCTGAGATGATGCCGCAATATCCGGCGAACCCGACGATCGAACGCTGGCTCGATCACACCTCCGGGGTGCAATCCGACCCCGCCGGAAAGCAGCAGATCTATCTCGCCAAAACCCACGCGATGCAAGGTCAATTTGCCGCTGCGATCGTTGAGCTGCAAAAAATCCCGGCGACCTCACCACACTACGACCTTGCCCAAACCAAAATCACCGAATACACCCAATCCCGAGATGTTCGCGCTCAGGTCTCGCTCCAAGTGGCCTACGATTTAGCGGCGGCGGGCGACTTTGGCGGGGCGATCGCCTTTTTGAATGAAATTCCGGCGGAAGCGTCGATTTACACGACCGTTCAGCAAAAACGGCTGGAATATACCAAAAAGCGGGATGTGCAAGCGCAAACTTGGCTCTATCGGGCGAAAAATTTGGCGGCTGCGATGCAATACGACGAGGCGATCGAAATGTTGCGCGTCATTCCCCAGGGGACATCGGTGTATGGGGAGGCGAAACAGAAAGTTTTGGAATATCACCAAACTGCGGTGCAGCTCGAACAGCAGCGCTTGGAACAGCAGCGGCTGGAACAGCAACGACTGGAACAGCAGCACCTAGAGCCGGACAACAACCGCGAAGCGCCAACGCCGAACCCCACCACCACCCCGTAACGCGAACCCCTGCACGCCATTACGGTTGACCCGGCACCACTTTAACGTTCGTGGTGCGATCGGCTTCTAATTCAATCAGCTCAATGACCTGTGTCAATAAAGCCTCCAGCTTGAGCGGTGCTGCCACACAGCGATCTGCGCCACTCATCAGACACATTGACATGTCTTCGGGCTGCTCACTATTGCCAATCATCACAATCCGCAAGGTGGCGGTTTCCTTAGAGCGCCGCAAAATTGAGGTGAGTTCGCACCCATCAATGCCATCTAGCCGACGATCGACGATCGCCACGATCGGACGCAAAACCCGGATTTGTTCCAGCGCCGTAGACCCGTCCAACATCCAAATCACCTGCAACCCCGCTGCGGTCAGCACATCACAGACCAGCGTTGCATCATCCTCACGACTGGTGACGAGGACAATATGGCCCTGGGGGATATGGGGCGCGGTGCGGAGGGTGGAGGGGATGGCAATGTCTGGGGAGGCGGGTTGTTCGATCGCGTGGGGCAGACAAACGGTAAAGCAAGAGCCCACATTCGGCTCGGATTGCACCTCGATCGAGCCATTGTGTAACTCAACAAGCTGTTTGGTTAGAGCCAAGCCCAAACCCGTACCGCCATACTCGCGGGTGTAGGTTCCATCCAGTTGACGGAAGCTCTCGAACAGGGACGCTTGCTGACCTTTGGGAATGCCAATTCCGGTATCTGCGATCGCAAACCGCACCTGGTCCGCCTCGCGCATCACACTTAAGGTCACCTGACCGCCGGTTAGGGTGAATTTAATTGCATTACTGAGCAAGTTAAACAGGATTTGATTGACACGAGCGCGATCGGCACGGAATTGATCCAGATCGGGCGGGATGTCTAACTTCAGTCGCAGTTGGATACCATTCACCGTGGCCCGATCGATCGCGGTCCGAATAATATGGCGGGCAAGCTGCGACAGGGAAAATTCCGCGATTCTGAGCTGAGTCGCCCCAGATTCGAGTTCGGCTAAGTCGAGCAAATCATCAATCAGCTCCAAAAGATGCTCGCCACTGTCGTAGATGGTGGTGAGGTATTCCCGCTGCTTATCGTTGAGGTGACCAAACGACCAACGCAATAACGTGGAGGACATCCCAATAATGCAGGCGAGGGGCGTGCGTAATTCATGGCTCATCATCGACAGAAATTCGGTGCGGGTCTGTCGTGCGGCTTGGGTGGTTTGCAGGGCGTCGTTAAGCTGGTGCGTTTGGTGCTCCGCCGCCTGTTCGATCAAGTATTTTTGGTGCTGTAGCTCGGCCACGGCGTGGGCTTGCTGGATTGCCAAACTCATATCGGCGGCCACATAGCTTAAAAAGTCAAGGTCGTGGGATGACCACGATCGCAGCTTGGTACATTGGTGCGCCAACAACATACCCCACAGACGATCGCGCACCCGTAGCGGCACAAGCACCTGGGATCGCACCTGAGCCGCTCGCAGGGCTTGACGTTCGCGTTTGGACACCTTCGGGCTAGAAATCGTCTTGAGGGCGATCGGTGTGGCAAAGGTCGCGAGCGGTATGCCCTCGGGAATGAACTCATGCACCAGTACCCTGGCATCACGGAGCGAGCCGATATCCGGTGACATCAGGGCTTCATAGACGATCGAACCACCGAATTGAATAATCAAGTCCGTCAAATCCGTGGGCGGTGGGGCTAGGGCCGCGCTGTGTGAAAATTGGTAAATCGCCAGACGATCGAGCTGGAGAAAGTGACGGGCACGGGTGATGGTATCGCGCAAAATATCCACCAGGATAATATCGGCGTGTTCATCGTCGGCGGTTTCACGATCGGCTTTGGAGGGCGTGGCCTGCTTGGCCTGCTTGGCCTGCGTGGCCTGTGTGGCCTGCGTGGTCTGTGGCGGCTCGATCGAGTCGCGATCAGGACGCCGGACCGAGGCGATCCGGGTGGAATGATGGTTTGCCTCGTCTCGATTACAGCGATCGATCCTCCCGCGCAGTTCCGCCTCGGTTTCCCAGGCGGCAATTAAATCCAGCGCTGCCCGCTCAAACCAGGGTGAGACCTCCACGGCACGGTGTAACACCGTCGTCGCACGCCGCCGTAGACTGTCGGGGAGACGATA
>RDYZ01000022.1 GCA_004293855.1 Oscillatoriales cyanobacterium
CCTCAAGAACTTTGCCCTTTATATACGTTCTTAAAAGTTTTAATTTATGACAGATATTACACCCAACCAAATGCGCGATCGTCTTGGTAATATCGACCAAATTCGAGACATTCTGTTTGGCGATCGGGAACGCGAGTACACCGAGCGCATTGATCGAATCGAAGCGGACCTAGAGGAGTTGAGTCAGGCGATCGAGCTCCGGCTGACGGCGCTTGAGACGCAAATGACGTCCGATTTACAAACGGCGGTCAATTCGCTGGAGAAAAAAATTCAGTTTGTTAGCTCAAGCTTAAACAGTGAATCGAGCGAAATTCGCCAAAGTTTGCAAACCGTCGAGCGTGACCTGGCGGGCAATATTGTGATTGTTGAAAAGACGCTATCCGCTAGTTTAGGTGAAGTGGAGACGAGTCTTTCCAATACACGATCGCAGCTCAAATCCGGTTTGCAGGAGCTCAAGTCACAATTACTGGATGAAATCGAGAAAAACTTCAACGGTTTAGGTGGCGAAAAAGTCTCCCGCACAGAATTAGCTGAAATGTTCTTTGAGCTCTGTATGCAAATGCGGGGGCAAAGTGACTCATCCTCCGAAGCGGAAACGGCTCAGGCAACGTTTCTGTTGCCCGATCGACAGTTTGAAGATTGACGCATCGCCTAGCACAATCGCCGTATGGCTTCCCTAAACTCTGCATCTGAGTCGTTTCTGCCCCCATCGGGAGCGGAGACGGCGAACCATCTACCGTCTAACGCCAACGACACTGCTCTATCGCCTCTGCTCGATTTACTGGTTGAGGCGACTGATGATAACCCCGTGAGCCCGCGAGTATCCTCGCATCCATCGTCAGTCATCCCCGCTTCGATCAGTGGTCTACCCAGTGTTGCCGATGAGTTGCAGGCGGAACGTGAACGAGATGAACGAGAGGCAGAGACGGAACCTGCAATCGAGGCCGAAGCGGAACGGAACACCCTTGCCCCGGAGTATTGGGTTTCCCCCGCAGAGGACGATCGCCCGGATCATCCGGTGGGCCACAACCTGAGCCTCAGCGCGGATCAGGTTGTGGTTAGCTTTGAGGCGGATCAAGACGATCGGGATCATCCCAGCGATCAAAATAATCAAGACGATCCAGGTGATCGAGATGATCAAGACGATTCCACGGCAAGCCCGATCGGATCGGTTGAGACACTAGACGACACGGAGACACCTCAGGACTGGGAAGCCGGGACTCAGACAGAGCTTGAGCAACCCCAACCGTTAGAAGCAGCGGCTAAACCGGCGGTTGACTCGGCGGTTGACTCGGCGGGTGATTCCCCAGAATTTGTGACCGTTGCGGACACAACCTCAGCATCGCCCCTCCCTGACTCTCCTACGGACGCGAGTCAACCGACGCCTAACCCACCCCGATCGGCGACACCTCACGCTGGGGAAAGTTCGCCAGCGGATTGGGGCTCGCCATCACCGGGTTCGGCCCGATCGCCACACCGCATTAAACTCAGTCCCCAGACTCTCCGACAACGCACGATGATCGGTGAGTTTGTCGAACCGCTGCCGCCAGTTACGCCTACACCTTCCCAGAGCCAGACACCACCTCCACCCCATCCTGCTGCACCTCCCCATAGTCCCACCGCGTCGTACTCGACACCCAAGCCGACCCCGCCAGTTCCGCCCCCACCGAGTCCTGTTCCGTCCCCCAGTGCGGCGATCGTCCCGGTCAGTGAGTCACGGCTTGCCCAGCTAGAGGCCCGCCTTATTGAACTGGAATCCCAGCTTGACTTTAGCGATATTGCCGCGAGCAAAGACAAACAGATTAAGCTGATGCCGCTGGTGGATGAAATCCTCAGCAGCCTGACACCGACGGCCCTACGTCAGGAGACGATTCGTAGCATTATCCCGGTGATCGATCGCATCATCATCGAGCGAGCGGAGCAAAATCATGACGCTATGAGTGCGGCGATCTCGGATCTGATGCCGCAGGCGATCGCCCGACAAATTGAATCCGATCCCCATGCGATCGCCGAGGCCGTCGCCCCAGAAATGGCCGAAGCCATTCGCCGCCAAATTGCCCTAAAAAAAGGCGCCTTAGCGGAAGCCATTTGCTCAGAAATGGGTGAAGCCATCCGCCGCCAGATCCTCCTAGCACGGGAAGAGATGGTGGATGCTCTTTACCCGGTCATCGGCAATACGATCACCAAGTACATGTCGGAGGAAATCCGTAACATCAATGCCAAGGTGGAGCAAAGCTTTAGTTTGGAGGGAATCACTCGCAAAATTCGGGCGAAATTGCAGGGGGTGTCTGAAGCGGAGCTGATTTTGCGGGACTCGGCCTCGTTTACCGTTAAGGCTGCTTTCTTGATTCATAAGGAATCCGGCCTAGTGATTGCAGAGGCTCAGCAGCCCAATGCAACACCACTGGAATCCGACATGATTGGTGGCATGTTGACGGCCATTCGTAGCTTTGCCAATGACTGTATCGCCCAGGCGGATGCGGGCAATACGGCAGAACTGAATGAAATTGAGTACGACACCTTTAAGCTGGTGTTAGAAGTGGCGGGCTATTGCTACGTGGCGTTGGTCGTGAAAGGGACGATCACCAAGTCCTATGTCAACCATATGCGGCTGGTGATGGTGGGGCTTGTTCAGAATTACGGCCCAGCGATTAAGGATTTTGATGGTGATCCGAGTACGATTCCTGACGATATCGCGCTTAAGATTGCGTCACTGGTTCCTGATCCGATCGACCTGAGCCAGGAACACGCGAAAAATGCAAAACATCCTCCGGCATTAGTCATCTTGCTTATTCTTGGAGTGCTGGGAGGAACGGTCTTGTGGATGCGTCAGTCCTGGCAGCAACGGGTCGAAACAGCGGTCTTACAAAAAATTGATCGCATTCCAGAGCTGACGGCCTATCAGATTGACGTGGTCGCCAAGGGGAACCGGCTTGAGCTATCGGGAGATTTGCCCTCTCGATCGCTACAGGAGAAATTAATCGATGTGGTAACACCGCTTGTGCCCGATCGCGACATTATTGACCGGACTCACCTTGCGACCTTTGAACCCGATGAAGCCACGATCGTCGCGGAGGTGGATCGGCTGACGGCACTCCTCAATCGCACCTTACCCGCCACGGTGGTAACGCAATATCAAAATCGCCGCATTACCCTCAAGGGCTGGGCGGAGGATGAAACCGTACTCGCCGCGATCGGTCATGCCTTTGAAACCATTCCCGGTGTGCAATCCGTCTCCAGCGCTTTATTGATCGATGCACCACCGGACAAAATCCGGCTCTATTTTGAGCTGGGCGAAACCAACCCGATCACGATCGGCGAACGCAAACTCGAATCCGTGGAGCGTTTCCTCCGTGAGTTTCCGACCCTGCATCTGGAGGTTGTGGGTCACGCCGATCGTATTGGTACGACAGAACAGAATCAAAGTTTATCCATCGCACGAGCCAACCGGGTGCGTCAGTTGCTCATCGAACGTGGCATTGACCCCAAGCGTCTAACCGCACGTGGATCGCTCGAATTGCCACCCGGTATCGATCCGCAACAGTCCCTAGAGTTAAGTCGCTGTGTACGGTTTGAAATTCGCGACCATAACCCGGACACCCTTGAACCAATGCCATAGTCCGATCGTCCTCGGGACACACCACAATTCATCTGGGCTGGAAACTGTAAGAAACCCTGATCTATCCCTCACGCATCTAGAACCTATCCAGTAAGATGAAAGACTTGGTTCGACTCCTGTAAGCCCGCGATATCCTCCGGTTTAGGTTTAATACTCAGGCTTGATTATTCGCAAGTTCGCGATCGGACGATGGCCATCAGGTCAACACGGCACACACAGATTTTAGAGAGACGCTTTTTCCTTAGTCCTATGGCTGTAATATCTCGAAAGATCACAATGGTTGGTGACTTTAGCGTCGGTAAAACGAGCTTGATTCGCCGCTATGTGGAGGGAAAATTTGACGATCGCTACCTTTCAACGGTGGGCGTGAAAATCTCCCGGCGTAATCTCGAACTCCCGAGCGTTGACGGTGCAGACCCTCAAGCAATGCAACTCATCATTTGGGATTTGGAGGGTCAAACAAAATTTAAGGCGATCGCGCCAACCTATCTTCAGGGATCAAAGGGGACGATTATCGTGGCGGATATCTCCCGACCGGAGACGATCGCCAGCATCAAAGGTCACATTGACCT
Source organism: Oscillatoriales cyanobacterium (assembly GCA_004293855.1). GTDB lineage: Bacteria > Cyanobacteriota > Cyanobacteriia > Cyanobacteriales > Geitlerinemataceae > RDYZ01. Next base: position 4,192 of record RDYZ01000022.1, read on the forward strand.
ATACCGCAGCGTTAGCAAAGACGGTGCGATTATGATTGCGCTGAATAAAGCGGATTTATTTGAACCGGCAAAAAGTGCGGAGATTTTAAGCCAGTTAAAGCAGGACTATCAGGCCGATATTGTCGAGGCTTACAACACCTCGGCGAAAAGTGGTCAAAATGTGGAGTCACTTTTTATTGAGTTAGCAACAGCGACGTTACATTAATCGGATCGCGGATCGCGGTTCCCGATCGCAGCACATTGGCATGGCTTCGATCCCACCATCACACTGCTTTTTCTGGCTAAAGCCAGGGAAAATGACCCGAAAAAAAGGCGTAACTGTCAAGAGTTACGCCTTTTCTTTTTGCTGATCCATTGCAAGCCTTGTGTGGGTTGTCTTGAGCATTGGGTTTGTTCGGTTAACGAACCCGATTTGCCGCAGGGGGACAACGTAACGGAGGAATACCAAGACGATTAAATCATCAACCTGGGACGATCGCCTACGGCTCGTGTGGGGGTCAATCTTCGGCGAGTACAACCAAAACCGACCCCAACCCAACGAGCTAGGCGATCGAGACTACCAGCTCGATTTCACGACGCCCGGAAGCAAACCTTTGTGCGCCATTTCGCGCAGTTGGTTACGGCAAAGGCCGAAATCACGGTAGTAGGCGCGAGGGCGACCGGTTGCCCAGCAGCGGTTACGTACCCGTGTACGTGAGCTGTTGCGGGGAAGCTGCTGAATTTGGCTGTGAATCGCCATACGTTCAGCTTGGTTGGGTGCTTTGTCGAACGCTTCTTTCAGAGCTGCACGCTTTTCTTCGTATTTTTCAACGAGTTTTTTGCGTTTCAGGTGGCGCTCGACCATGCTTTTCTTAGCCATGAATCGGGTTGTAATCCTCAAAAGTACGAATCACCAGTTTAATATCATAGGCGATCGCTTTGGGTTTGTCTTGGGTCGAGCTGGGCAATATACACGCCAGGAGATTACAGACTCCTCAATCGAGATGGAGGGTCAGGGTTTTTGAGGGGTTATTGTTGGCAGCACTCATCACGACGGAGCGAAGCCGAGCCGATCGCCATAATTCAGCAAAATTTCTAGGCTCAAGAGGCGATTACGCCAGGTTTGCACCTGGTAGCTATCGCGCAATCCCTGAAACCGTAACCACGCCTCAAAATCAACACGATAGTCCTGAAGGGTCGTTTTGGCGATCACCAGATTGGCCGCATTCGGTGATTGGGCAACTAAGGCGAGGGCTTCCGAGAGCATCAACGTTCGTCCGCGCCACTGCAATAACTCCTCATCCTCAATCCAAAGATTGCCCGATCGGAGGGCTAAATCCCATTCATTTTGGAGTAACTCGTAGCGCTGACGCGCCATTTCAAACGGGGCACGCTCTGGCAAAAGCTCCGACGCTTCCCCCTGGGTTTGTCGCAACATTTGCTCCACCTCGCTGGACAGGGCAGCGGTGGCAAATAGGGCGTAACCCATAGTGGGCAAATCCCGGAGCGCTTGGAGTTGGTCGGTCACGTTGGCGCGATCGAGGTCGTGGAGCCGCACGGATGGAATGATGGGGATTGGGCTCGGGTTGATCAAATGCGGACTCACGAGACTTTGCAGCCGGTTACTATCTGCGGCGTAACTCATCAACACCACCTGATCCACAATCCCCTCCTCAATCCAGGCTTCCCAGTGTTGTTGGAGCTTGTGGATGCGTTCGTGGGTGGAGTAGGCAAACACAGCGGTAGAGAGCGTTAGACCCGGTCGCCGATTGTCGATCCATTCCCGCACCTCACGCACAAAGGTTGTAACGTTATCCACCCGAAATTGTGTCCACTGTTCCCAAAGATCGCGATCGCGGGGTGAAATCGTCAGCGGATCAACGCCGGTTAAGGCTTCAAATTGCTCACGTCCTGCGATGCCGTATCCATAGGTGCGCTCGGCTCCAGGATCTTGGAAGGGATAGCGAATATAGTCGAGTTGGATGCCGTCTACATCGTAGTTGGTCACGATTTCGTCAAGTTCGCGAATCACAAACCAACGGGCTTCTGGATTGGCCGGATCGAGAAATGTTTTGCGTCCGTAGTCGCGTACCCGTCCTTGGTCATCGCGGTTGGCCCATTCGGGGTGGGCTGCCAACACTGGGCCGGGGTAGTCGATCGGATCACCCACGATCTCATTGTGGCGTTCATTACCCACAGCAAACGCCCAGACCCAGGCGTGAAGCTCCATATTACGGGCGTGCGCCAGTTCGACCGCAGCTTCGAGCGGGTCCCAGCCCTGCGTGAGGGGATTTTGACGGGTGATCGCACTGGGATAAATCGGATAGCCTGCGTTGATCGTTTCAAAGAAAACGATGGTGATGCCCATCGCATCGAGCCGATCGAACAGGCGTTCTAGGCCAGCGGGCGATCCCGCTTCGACGATCGTGCCCCGATCGAGCCAAATGGCGCGGATTTCGGGTTGGGCCCGTTGGCGATCGTCGGGATAGCTATTGAGTAGGGCCAGTCTTGCATCGATCCACCGATCGCGAGCGTCACGATAGTTTCCAGCAGCCACAAGGTCAGGAAATTCGGCAAGGGTGGCTCGGGCTTGATCGAGGACTGTGGCGGTTGTCCCCAGGTGGATCGCTTGATCCGAAGCTAGGGCCACGCGGTATTCATGGTACTCACGATTGCGGGGCGAGAGGGTTGCGGGGCGATCGGTGAGTTCGAGATCCGCCGCCTCGTCAGCGGAATCCTCACGGGAGGCGGCAACCAAATTACGGATCTGGATCGCTTGAGCCGCTTGGGTCGCACTTTGAACCCGTCCAATCAGCTCGCTCAGTTCCCGCTGCATTTTCAGCGCTTCGATCTGTGAAATGCGACCATCGCCACGTTCCACATTTAACCCAGCGGGGGCAACCCGCAACGCCATTAAATCCTCGCCCGCCATCGTGTCCGACTGGCCGGTACCGCTGACGCTGCCACCCATCAGGGTGTTGTCACTGGGCCCGATCGGCGATCGGGCGGTTGGGCGTAGGGGAGTGGTAACGGGATCGCGGGACGGTGGGGGGGGATCAAGACGGCTGGGAAGGGCCGTACTGGGTTCTGGGTTGGTTCGGGTTGCGGGGATCGGGTTGCGCGGGCGTGTATCTGCGGCGATCGGCTGGGTAGCATCCCCATCAAGGGAGGAGGGGTCCTCGAAACGATTGGGGAATGGGTCGCGCGGCTCCGATCGTGGGCTGGTCGGTGCGGGATCATTCCAGGCGACTGGCTCAAACTCAGCCCCATCCTGCAAGCGTCGCAGCGCCGCCTGAAGCCAAGCCACATCCGCCTCCACCGCGCGATCGCTCCGTCCCCACTCCCAGCCGAAAAACGTCACTTGGGGCGAAACTCCGACCGCTGTGGCATTTCCGGGCATCTGCCACGCCGCCGCCGCCTGACTATCACCACCCGATAAACTCAAAATTCCACCCTCTGGAATGCGTCCCAGAGCCTCCTCCGGCATCCAGGCCGTACGACAGGCGGGATCACGATCGCAGCTCGTCGAGAGCAGACGCATGGCTGCGGAACCGGGCAACTCATCGATCCACTGCATCCCAATCGCATTGCGTAACCCTTCCCGTACGCTCCGCGAGGCATCTTCGGCAAAACGTCCACTGACAATGACCCGACCACCGCCCGCAATCCAGGTCTCGATCGCACTGGCCTGACGCCGCGAAATATCTTCGAGGTTAGGCAAAAATAAAATCTGGCTCTCCCCCAAATCGCTTACACCCTGAATATCTTGCCAGTCCAGGATTTGGTAGCCGACCGCCGCTGTTTCCAGTCGCTGCTCAATTTCAGGCCAATACGAATCGTTATCGTTGCTACGAATCACGGTGATCGATGGGGTGGCCAAGGCGCGGGTTTGAATGACATCGATCGGCAGACCCATCCCGAGGATGGACAGACTCACGATCGTACGCAAACGATGCCAAGCGGGCGGGGACGAAAAAGGCATGAAATTCAGTCGTGCGGTGATTATCCTTCCCAGTCTGACGCAATCGACTCATCCAGCGTGAATAACTCTGGCTGAATCTCAAAACAATAGATCGGATTGCCGCTGGTACTGACTTCGACCTCGGCGTCAAACACCTGGGCTTGTCGCTTTAAATAGTCCTTCGCAGAATCTCCGGGTAGATCCGCTTCCATGGCAAACTGCAACAGGGAAATGCGTCCGTTATTTTGCTTTAACAGTCGAAATAAAGTCGCCTGGAGTTTCTGCCGCTGGGCTTGATTTAAGGCGATCGCGTCCCGTCTGTTTTGCCGTACCAAACTCCACATCAACCAACCCGCAATCCCCGTCGGAGGTAGCCCGATCGCCATAATCACGATCGACAACTGTCGAACGGTCTCGCTGCCATCGAGTAAACCATAGCCAGCGAGCAAGACGATCGGTGCACCAACGGAAAACAAAACGCCCGCGCCAATCTTTTTAAAAAATTTGAGTGTACCGGCAAGGGGATCAGCGGAATTCATAGGGCCGTAGCTCGGTCGGCAAGCATAAGGATCACCTCTCATTTTAAGATGGCGATCGCCGGGTCGGCGGCTCTCGGTTTGGTGGATATCCGCCATCGGTGGCGACATCAGGACGGAGGCACTGACGCCCTAGAACGACACGATACCGTAGGCGCATCCTCGCAATGCGCCTACGAATGGTTCAGTCCTGTTAGTCCCGAATCTGTACCGGCATGACGAGGTGCGTCATTTTCGTACCACCGAGGGGGGTAATAATGACGGGCGAGGTGGGCGTATTGAGCTGCATTTGCACCTCGGTCGATTGTAGGTTGCGCAGGGATTCCATCACGTAGCGGACGTTAAAGGCGATCGTTAAACCGCTACCCACCAATTGAACGTTGAGTGATTCTTTGCCACTCCCCACATCGGCAGCATCCACGCTCAAGGCTAGGGTTTGGCTCGTATCGTTAATCGTGAATTTAACAATGTTATTTTTCCGATCGGCAATCACCGCGATCCGCTCCAGCGTACTGAGCAACTGACGACGATCAACCGTCACCTGAGTGGCGAACTGCTGGGGGATGAGCTGGCGATAGGCGGGATAGGAACCATCCAACTTGCGGCTGGTGACCCGCTGATCGTCCATCTCGAAGACCACTTGGCTGTCATCAAAATGCAACTTAACCGCTTCATCGCCGTTGTGCTTGCTGATCGCCCGTTCCAGCTCCCGCAACGCATTAGCCGGAATGGTAACCGCCACATCCTTCAGGGATTCATCCGCCGCGACGTCATCATCGATCGTCTCGACCACCGCCAAACGGTGACCATCCGTTGCAGCAAACTCTAAGCCATGATCACCCATCGACAGATGCACACCGGTCAAGACCTGCTTGGTTTCATCGCTGCTGCTCGAGAACAGCGTCCCGCGCAATCCCTCGACCAAGGTTTCGACACTGATCGCGATCGTCTTGCCATCCTCGATCGACGGTAGCTCGGGGAATTCCTCCGAACTCATGCCGCGCAGTTCGTAGTTACCCGTCAGACAGGTGAGGGTGGTTAGCGTAGCATCCGGCTCATTTTCCAAGGAGATCGGGCCGTCCGGTAACCGGGAGACAATATCATTGAGCAACTTCGCCGGGATGGCAATCTCGCCGCTCTCGTCTACCGTCGCCGCAAAACTGGTCCGAATCCCAAGACTCAAGTCAAAGGCTGTGAGCTGGATGCGCTGATTGTCCGCATCGGCACACAGGCGAATGTTCGCCAGCACAGGATGGGTCGGACGGGAGGGGACGGCGTGGATGGCCAGCGATAGGTTGTTGTTGAGCGTTGAGCGATCGCAGGTCAGCTTCATATCGATTGGGCGGGCGGTTATTGTGGAACGGACAAGTCGCACAGCCTATAGAGCATAATCGTGTGCTTGTTTCCCGTCAATGTTACAAACTTAACTGAGATTCACGCTACATATAGCGTTACATCTCTGGTTTTGTTGTCTTGAAACGCTAGGCTAGGATTTGACAGCAATTCCTAGCATTTGCCAGATCCATGACCAAATTTTAGGGTAAACGGGACGTTATGAGCGGTGAGGGTGAATCGTCAGTCTCTTGCATGATCCACGCCACGCCACGCCACCCATTGCGCGAACCCTAGAGTCCTCGTCACCGTCCAGATCTGGCCTGGTGGTGCTTGTACGAGTCGATGGCCCCGGCATACCCCTGGACCAGTTCTCACTATTCACTATTCACTACTCAATGACGATTTCGATTTATCAAGTCGATGCGTTCAGCGATCGGCCCTTTGGCGGCAATCCCGCTGCGGTGTGTGTACTTGAGCAGGATCAAGACGATACCTGGATGCAGGCGATGGCAGCGGAGATGAACCTCTCGGAAACGGCGTTTTTGCAGCGCTTAGATGAAAATCGGGTTTCGCTGCGGTGGTTTACGCCCACCGTTGAGGTGGATTTGTGTGGTCATGCAACCCTGGCCACGGCCCATGTTTTGTGGGAAAGTGGCGCGTTCGATCGGGGAGCAACGATCGAATTTGAGACCCTGAGCGGTTCACTCTTCGCCCGACGGATTGAAGAGTGGATCGAGCTGGATTTTCCCGCCCAACCGGTGCGATCGCTCAACCCCGTACCGTCGATTTTGCTGGAGGGTTTAGGGCTGCACGAAGCGGAATTCGTTGGAACGGATGGTGTGGATTATGTGGTTGAGGTGGAGAGAGCCGCAACGGTGCGTCAGCTCTGCCCCAACCAAGCCTTGCTGGAACGTTTGCCCGTCCGGGGGGTTACGATCACCGCCGCCGCCGATGATGACGATCGTTATGATTTCATTTCACGCTTTTTTGCACCAGCAGCAGGCATTCCCGAAGATCCCGTCACGGGATCGGCTCACTGTAGCCTTGCGACCTATTGGGCGTCGCGTTTACTGAAAACGGACTTTTTGGCGTATCAGGCATCCGATCGCGGGGGGGAGTTGCAGGTGTCGCTAGTAGGCGATCGGGTGAAGATCTGTGGTAAGGCGGTCACCGTGTTTGTCGGTCAGGTTCTGGCCTAATTCCCCAGACCGCACCCCGACAAATTCACCATTTTTGCCATTGCCAACCAAACGATGCTCGTAGGGGCGCATGGCAATGCGCCCGACAGTCAATGAATATAAGCTTGAACCAGACGAGTATTGCGTTGGTCCTGCTTATACAAGGTGCTAAGAACGATCCCTGGGTGACGGATCTACTGATTGTCCCGAGGCTGGAGCGTTTGGGTGGTGACGGGTAGGGTTAACGTCCGATCGCCCCGTCGGATTTGAAAGCGTAGGGTTTGTCCGACCTTGCTCGCATCCACCACTTGCTGGACATCTTCCGCTGTGGAGATCGAGGTGCGATCGATCGCCGTAATCACATCACCACGGCGCAATCCAGCTTCAACCGATGGTGTATTCGGAACCACACCCACGATCAGCACGCCATTAATTTCTGGTAGCAGGATCGTGGCATTCGGGTCGTTGTTATTTTGACGGGCATTCTCAGCGGTGAAGGTTCGCATCTGAATCCCGATGAACGGATGGTCGATCGACTCACCCCGTGCCAGTTGATCCTTGACGGCTTTAACGGTATCGATCGGAATCGCAAACCCGATCCCCATCGCATCGGCACGAATCGCCGTATTAATGCCAATAACATTACCCTCAGCATCCAGCAGCGGACCGCCGGAGTTACCGGGGTTAATGGCAGCGTCGGTTTGGATGAAATCGAGACGTTTTTCGGGAATACCGGCCTGAGCGCTCGATCGCTTCAGGGTACTGACGATCCCGAGGGTCACGGTGTTATCGAGACCGAGGGGATTGCCCACCGCGATCGCCCAGTCACCGACCCGAACCTGGCTGCTATCGCCCAGCGGAGCGAGCGGCAACTCATCCCGGCCAGCATCAATCTTGACAACAGCCAGATCGGTGACGCTATCAACGCCTTTGACCTCACCTTCAAATTCACGTCCGTCTTTGAGCGTCACGGTCACGCGATCGGCTTGATTCACCACGTGAGCATTGGTCAAAATCGTGCCGGAATGGTCAATGATAAAACCCGATCCCATGCCGCGTTGAAGCTGCTCGCGGGGCATGGAGGGTAATTCATTGCCAAAGAATTGACGGAAAAATGGATCATCGAGGAATGGGTCTGCGTTGCGCGTGATCGTGCGTTCGGTGTCGATCCGCACCACGGCGGGCCCGACGCGATCCACAGCAGCCGTGACAAAACTGCTGGGTGCGCTGGGAATGGCGACCGTTGCCTTGGCTTCGGCATTAGTCTCTGCCTTGGTCTCAGCGTTGCGGGCGTTGTCGGTGGGCATGGCGATCGCCATTTTGACCGCGTCGCTCAGACCGTTGGGGGCGGCTTGGCTGGCGCGAGTTCCCACAAAATTTAAGCCCAACAAAATGCAAAGACTCAGGCCGATCGCACGATTGGACCAGCGCTTGAGCTGGGCGAATACAGTGCGCGAAAACGAATGAAATCGCATGGATATCACGATTAGAGTGAGACGTGTTAGAGGAACCGATCAAGCGTGCTAGTCAAGCGTGAGCCTGAACCGGTGATGGAACGAGTGAACGAGAGGGCCAGCGCTGAGACAACGCGCGATCGTCGGCCAATCGTTCAAGCTCGAGAACAGTGGGCTTGTCGGGCTGAAACCAACCGAGTACGGGTGATCTTGACGATCGAACATCCGTTTATTGGTTGGATTCAAGGTTGACATTCTCGTTCAATCACAACGACAAACCCTATAACTGCCGCCACACGACTAGTAAAGCAAAGTGTGTGTAACCCGCGTAGATCGGGGAAGTACGGCCTTCAACACTCAAAATTGTCGAGTCTGAAAACCGGAATCTCTGCCGATCGTGGTGTGCGATCAGGCTACTTCAAGGGCGACGGTGTCTACTAGCCATTCAGGGAAAGCGTCAACAGCTACCGATCGCATTCCACTTCCACGTTCAATTCCACGTCCAACTCGATCGCCAACTGGTACAGCTCCCGGCGGGATTGTTGGGTGTGTTGGGCTAACTGCTGACACGCCTGCGATCGGGATAGCCCCTCCTCAGCAATGAGTCGCTGCAATTCGAGTTTCAGTTCTGTCTCCGATAACGTCGGTGTCTCCGCTGGACACGCACCCGCGATCGTCAGGGTGTATTCGCCCTTGGGTTTGCGTGTGCGGTAGAGTTCCACCGCGTCCGCCAGGGAGCCGCGCCAAATTTCTTCGTAGTGTTTGGTTAGCTCCCGTCCGATCGCGATCGGGCGATCCGCACCACACACGCGCTGCAAATCCGTCAGGGTTTGACCTAGACGGTGTGGCGCTTCATACAAAATCGTGGTGCGGGTCTCCCGTGCCAGGGCTTCGAGTTGTAACCGTCGCGGCTTTGGTTTCGTCGGCAAAAAGCCATCAAAGGTAAACCGATCGCTCTCGAGACCCGAGACGCTCAACGCCGTAATACTGGCACTAACCCCCGGAATCGGCACAACCGGAATCCCAGCGGCAACGCAGGCCGCGACCAAGTCCCCACCCGGATCGGAAATCCCCGGCATCCCCGCATCGGTCACCACCGCGATCGACTCACCCCGCTGCAAACGGTCAATGAGTTGGGGGGTTTGCTTTGTGCGGTTGTGTTGGTGATAACTCAGTTGCCGCGTGGTGATTTGGAAATGCTGAAGCAGGCGAGCCGTGTGGCGGGTATCTTCAGCGGCGATCGCATCCACTTCTTGCAAAATCCGCACAGCACGAAAGGTCATATCCTCCAGATTGCCGATCGGGGTTCCCACAACGTACAGCGTGCCGGTTTGCCGGTTTTGCGGCGGATCGGCGTCGGCAAGGTTCCACGAGGACGCCTCTCGGATCTCTGGTGAAATCTCAGCAGGCGTTATGGGGTCTGGGATTGGGGCGATCGTCACAGTAAATTGGGTCGCATCATCAGCATGGGTCTTTGATTTTCTATTGTATTTGGTCGCGAATGGTCATCATTGTGCTATCCTGTTTCAGGTTACGGGATGTAGCGCAGCTTGGTAGCGCACTTCGTTCGGGACGAAGGGGCCGTGGGTTCGAATCCCGCCATCCCGATTCATCACGATGAATCACTGATACGTTCAACCTCGCAGGGGTTGCGATCGCCTCAGCGGTATCGGTTATCCGATATCGCCGCTCATGCTGGAAGCTTCGGCCTAAGCTGCGATCGCCAACCGTAGCTCGATCCCTAGGCCCAGGCCGCGATCGCAGGTCATGGCATCCGTTGCACCGATCGGCTAGTAGTACGAAGGTTCAAAATTGGCCGGATCGTAGAGAAAACGGGTTGCCGTTTCCTCCAAGCGATTCACCTGAAATAAATCGATCGTATTGCTACGACGCAACGCCGCGAGATAACCATCGAGATACATTCTGAGATCATCAACACGGTAACCACGATCCCAAAGATTGGTAAATGTATCCGTCAGTTGTTGATAGTGACGTACGGTATCCGGATCTTGAAGCATGGTCGTAACCTCGTAGTAGACGAAACAGTACAGGGAGTACGGCAGACCGAAAAGCAATAGGGCGTGGCCAGCAGGGCCAGCGATCGCGATCGGCTTCGAGCTTTAGCTTAAAGTGAAGCCAAGGGTTGCTCCCAGCTCCCGGCGTCCGACCCCCTGAAATCAGGGAGACTAGAATAGAAGACGATCAAGCCGTTGTTCGAGTGCTACGTTGGCGATCGGATGACGTAGATCGTAACAATCGTGCAAGCGTCAATTCCATTCTATAACTGCATTTTGGGCGATAACGATGAAGAAATTACTACCGATTATTTTACTCGGATTGTATATTGGCGGTGGCGTTAAATTCTGGAACGGATTTTCTCGCACAAATTTCAATCAGAATGTGACAACCCGCATCATCCTGTCTTTACTTTGGCCAGTATTGTTTGCAGGCAATAAATCCTTTCGGGGTAACTTTCAAAAAGCATTGAAGGGCAGTTAGAT
>RDYZ01000144.1 GCA_004293855.1 Oscillatoriales cyanobacterium
CGAAAAGTTCGTTAACAGCGGTGTGCGATCGCGATAGGCGAAATCGATCTGATGAAAGGCGATCGATCCCGTCAGGGGATCAAGCAGACGATCGCCCGTCGGGGTGATTTCCGGGGTATCGAGCAAGCGGAAAATCCGGCGAGTGGAAGCCGCCGCACGTTGGTACAGATCGAGGGTTTCACCCAAGCGGGTCAGCGGCCAGAGCAGACGCTGAGTCAAGAACACCATCGTGCCGTAGGAGCCCACCGCAAGGCTGCCCGCCTCCACTTCCAAGCCGCCGACGATCAATGTGGCGATGAAACCCGCAAAAATAACCAGCCGAATTAACGGTACAAACGCAGCGCTGAGGGTAATCGCCCGCTGGTTGCTCAGGCGGTAGCCATCACTCAGGGTGGCGATCCGATCCAGTTCAAATTTTTCGGCAACGAAGCTTTTAATCGTGGCGATCCCGCCGAGGTTGTTGGAGAGCTGGGAGTTGAGCCAACCGACCCGATCGCGCACATCAGAGTAGCGCGGCGCGAGACGTTTTTGAAAGAGGATCGAACCAGTCAAAATAAACGGGATGGGCAGCATCGCCAAACCCGCCACCGAGGGGGACAAGGCAAAAAAGGAGGTTGCAACCACCACCACGGTTGTGATGACCTGCAAGACCTCATTTGCACCACTATTGAGAAACCGTTCAAGCTGGTTAATATCGTCATTCAAAATTGCGATCAGCTCGCCCGTGCCACGATCCTCGAAGTAGCTTAGTTCGAGCGACTGCACATGCTGATAGGTATCGAGCCGTAAGTCATGCTGAATCGACTGGGCCAGGTTGCGCCAGACCCATTGATAGGCATACTCAAACACCGATTCAAGTCCCCAAATGACGGCACTGGCGATCGCGATCGCCACAAGCTGCGATCGGACCGACACCAGGCCCCAGTCCGCCAACAACGACTGATCCTGCTTGACCACAACCTCCACCGCCAGACCGATCAAGGCCGGGGGCGCAAGGTCAAAGATTTTATTCAGGATGGAATAGGCCGAGGCTTGCAGGACGGTGATGCGATAGGGCTGGCCGTAGTGGAGGAGACGCGCAAAGGGTGAGCGAAACGTGGGGGCGGATTGGGACATAAATCAAGGGAAAAATAACAGCGATGCAGGTGAGGACGCGCCGTAATAAAAGTTAATAGACCGATCAGGCCGTGATTCTATGGGATCGTAGAATCGGAATCTTTCCCTGTTCAAAACACTCAGGAGATGCGCGTGCGAGCCGTTTTGTGTGGCTATTATGGCATGGGCAATGCAGGCGACGAGGCACTGTTGGCGTCGTTGCTGCAAATGTTGCCCCAAGCAGTCAAACCGATCGTGCTTAGTGGCGATCCGGATCGCACCTACGCACGCTACGGCGTCGAGGCGGTGGCACGGAAATCGCTACGGGTTTTGCGAGCCATCCGATCGGCGGATGCCTTTATCTGGGGTGGCGGCAGCCTCATGCAAGATGCAACCAGTGCGCTCAATCCGGTGTATTACGGTGGTTTGATGGGCGTATCCCGTGCTTTGGGGCTGAAAACGATCGCCTGGGCTCAGGGCATCGGTCCGCTGCATCGATCGCTAACCCGCGAGCTGGCCCAGCGTAGTTTTGGCGGTTGCACGGGCATTAGCATTCGTGACGGCAAATCCGCCAAGTTTCTCCACGAGTGGCATTTTCCCTACGTTCAGGCTCCCGATCCCGTGTGGGCGCTGGAAGGACGCACCAGCGATCGGCTCAAATCCTTGGGTCATCCTCGCATCGGTGTAGTGTTGCGAACCCATGCTGAATTGACCGAAACGCGGCTCGATCGACTCACACGCGGGCTGCACCTCCTACAACAGCAAACCAACGCACACATTGTTCTGCTGCCATTTCAGCCCGTGGCCGACCTCGCCCTGGCGGAACGACTGCAACTGCGGCTGAAGGCTCATGCCTGCGAAATCCTGTGCTTGGATGATCCGCGCGAACTGAAAGGGCTATTTCGCGATTTGGATCTCACGATTTCGATGCGCTTGCATGGGTTGATCATGGCGGCGGCGGAGGGCTGTCGCTGCTGGGCGATCGGCTACGATCCCAAGGTGACGGCGTTAATGTCCGAGTTGAATTTAGCGGGCTGGGAATTGGACGAAATCCCCCCCAATCCCGAGACGATCGCCCAGGCATGGCGAACCGCCCTCGAAACGGGTCTGGTGCTATCGGAGGATCAGCGCTATTCCTTGGCCGATCGAGCCTTGATGCATCGGGATGTGTTGCGGATTGCCCTGGGATTTGAGGAAGCGGTTTAGGTCATCGCTCGATCGGCTGAAGCTTGGCAGCGAAACATCGCAGCGATTTACAGCGTCACAGAAGCGTAATCCGTGAGCCGTGGGAGTTCCCACCGTCTTGTCGTCCAACGCAACCGTACCGTTACGCTACATCCACGAACGTGCCGTCATGCCCTACACCAACGTTCCGTTTAAAACCGAAAAACCCGTCTACTCCTGGGCGAATCATGACCTCAGCCATGACGAGATCCAGATGGCGCAAAACGTCGCCAGTTTGCCCTTTGTGTTTAAGCATGTGTCGCTGATGCCGGATGTGCATTTGGGCAAAGGGGCGCTGGTGGGATCGGTGTTGGCGACGAAAGATGCGATCGTCCCGGCAGCGGTGGGGGTCGATATTGGTTGCGGGATGGGTGCGATCCTGACGCCCTACGTTGCAGCCTCCCTCGATGGCAAATTAAAAACGATTCGCAAGGAAATTGAAGCCGCGATCCCCGTGGGATTTGAGGGGAATAAAAAGACGGATAAAGCCACGCAAAATTGGCAGGGCTGGCGCAGTTTTAAGGATTTACATAAAGGCGTCCAGGATTTGCAAACTAAGGCCACGACACA
>RDYZ01000495.1 GCA_004293855.1 Oscillatoriales cyanobacterium
TGACGTTGCAAAATGTCGATCCGGGTGCAATCACGATCGCTGATTTTCGCTAATTAACTCCGGTTAAAATTGCGCGGCAGGGCAAGACCTTTGAGGTGTGAAAAACCTCAAAGGTCTGATATAGCAGTACCCGATTGGGTTAAGACATCGGTTTTCCCAAAGACCGCGTTTCGACTCCGCTCAACGCTCATTGAGTCGATTGTGAGAGATGTCTTAACTAAATCAGGTTTTGCTATATCACGGTTTAAAGTCACAGTTGAGACGTAATGGCCTTGGCCTACCTCATTGAGGTATGAAGTCCCGCCAAAACCGGGGCATTCCACAACTGCGCCAACCGATCGCGCACCTCAAAGAAACTTTCAAACGGCGTGTACACCTGACCCCGCTCCTCCAGATAGGTCTTCAGCCGACTGCTTCAGCCGACTGCGAGCAAACACCGTCGGAGCCGCCATCGCCATATTTAAATCCGTCACCGAATCCCCGATCGCCACCCAATTCGCATTCGTAAAACCCCCTGTCGGCAACGGCTTACCCAGATAGCGACTCACCACCTGCAACTTATCCACCAACTCCACCTCACCCTCAAACTCCGATCGCACCGCCAAATACTCGCCCGTCGTATCCACATCCATCGCGTGAATCCCCACCGCCCGATCGGCTAAATCTCCTAACGCCGCCTCCACTAGACCACGAATTCCACCGGACACCACCACAAACTCCACACCCTGCTCATCCAGAAAATCGATGAATTGCGACAAACCAGGCCGCAACGGTTGCGATCGTGCCAACTCCAACATCGCACCATAACGATCGCTCGGAATCGCCTCCACCAGTTGCCGCACTCCAACCCGTAGCGACAGCTCCAAATTGTAAAGCTGGGGCATCACCCTTGCCGTTACGTCCGGCGCAAAGGTTTCGCAGGCCAGCACCAGCACATCATTACAGGCGATCGTCCCGTCGAAATCACAAAACACAATCCGGCGATCGGGGTCAATGGAAAAATAAGTCACGGGGAGGACAGGATAAAATCAGCCCTTAGAGGATATCGAAAAAAGGTACTTATACTTATCTAATCTCGATCGCAGCCCCGATTTTCCCTGGATTGCCCCGCAAGGTGGAACCCCC
>RDYZ01000023.1 GCA_004293855.1 Oscillatoriales cyanobacterium
AGTTCCGCATAGGTCATGATGATGACCCGATCGCCTTTACTACCCAGCCGCGCCGCCGCGCCATTCAGTTCAATAATGCCAGAACCTGCCGGAGCCTCGATCGCATAGGTCATTAGGCGCGACCCATTGGCAATATTAACAATTTGAACCTGCTCATAGGGAACAATGCCCGCTGCCTCTAACAAGTTGCGATCAATGCTCACACTACCCATATATTCGAGATTTGCTCCCGTCAGTGTGCAGTTATGGAGCTTGGCCAGTAGTAGCGATCGTTTCATGAGGTCAGTCAGATGGCAATAGTTTTACTTTATCGGAGAATGGGGAGTCGATCGCAACTCAGTTCTACTCATAAAAATACGTGCCGCAATCGTTTTAGACTGCAACACGTATTACATTTGGCTTGAATTCAGAATCAAGTTCTGATCAAGTCCTTCGCTTCGATTCACGACGAGGCAGAAACTTGAGCGGTATTGCAGTGATTTAAAGACCACATTTCGCCGATATATCACGCAGCCAAGATCTCTACAAAACCTTGAACTTAACTATCAATAGTTGAAGCCGATCCTACCCCTTCAAAACCTACTGATTGTTGTAGGCATTAATGCATTCTTCAATCAAAGGTAGAACCGTTTCAACGTCTTTCCAGCCTAAAATTTCGACTTCTTTTTTCTCCAGATTTTTATAGGAGCCAAAGAATTCGGCAATTTCATCGAGGCGATGCTGTTCCACATTCGCTAGCGAGGTGTACTGGGCATAACGCGGATCTTCCGCCGGAACACACAGTAGTTTTTCGTCACGATCACCACCGTCGATCATTTCCAACATGCCGATCGGACGAGCGGCAATCAAGCAACCGGGAAACGTCGGCTGATCCATTAGCACCATGCCGTCTAGCGGATCGCCATCGTCAGCTAGGGTGTTCGGAATAAAGCCATAGTCACCGGGATAATGTACTGACGAAAACAGCACACGATCGAGCATCATGCAACCGAGATCTTTATCGAACTCGTATTTATTTTTGCTACCGCCCGGAATTTCGATCAGAACGTTAACCAGACCCTCTTTCGGCTGAGGTTTGATTTTAGTAATATCCACAGTCGTTTCAGCAAATAAACGTTGACAATACAGACCAGACACACCCCAAAAATCGGGCATGTAATCACAAAAATGCCGGACGATCAGACAAGGCGATCGCACCGGCATTTTTGTTAACCGATCAACCTAACATTGACCGATCTAGCGACGCACGTTAATTAGTAACGCACCGTACCCGTACCGGGCTTGTAAACGATGAAGCTCACGGTTTGGCACTGTTTGATGTTGTCAAAACCGATGACACGAATGTAGCTGTTCGAGTATTCCTGACGGCACTCGCGCACTTCAGCCAAGACATCATTGGAGGTGCGAGCATCAAAGAGAGGCAGCTTCCACAGAGTCCAGTGGTGGCAATCGGGGGTCGGATCTTCTTCAAACTCGATCGCAGGGATGAAACCTTGAGCGAGCATGTAGTCAATCTGACGGACGATTTGCTGATCGCTCAGCGGGGGGAGGTACGACAGTGTTTCGTAACGACGCTCTTTTGGCAGCGTTTTCATGAATCCTTACTCCTGTGAGTCTCGTTCGGGTTGAGCATCTAACTCGGGATGGGCGATCGCCTCATCCGGGTCAGACGAAATATCAGAGGTTTGGGTTAAACGTTCGAGCATGACACGACGAAGTTCGATATTCGCTTGCGTAATGTTCGATCGCACCAATTCGGGAAGAAACTCCAGTACCGTGTCCGCAATTTCAGACCGAACGGTCAAAATTCGGAACACCAAATCTTTTCGCTCATGGGTTAAGCCGCTTAGAAATTCCGCATCATCTCGGATGGGATGTTCGATCGCGTATTGCCGGAGCCAGATGGCCTGGGACGGGTTGGTCTCGTTAAGCTGATCGAGAATAAGCTGGACGGCTTGAAACGTTACGTAAGTTTGCAACGTTTTGGCCGCTGCATTCGCGAGGCGCTTGGAATCCACGATCGCAACTCTCCGTCCCGGACGGTACTGGACTGAGTCGAACTTGAATGTCAGGCGATCGCTTAGAGCGTATCGACCGCTTCAAATTCAAACTTGATTTCTTTCCACAGTTCACAAGCCACAGCCAGCTCAGGGCTCCACTTGCACGCTTCACGGATGATGTCGCCACCTTCACGCATGAGATCACGGCCTTCGTTACGCGCTTGAATACAAGCTTCAAGAGCAACACGGTTTGCCGTAGCACCCGGAGCGTTACCCCAGGGGTGACCCAGCGTACCACCACCAAACTGGAGGCAGGAATCATCACCGAAGATTTCCACCAGTGCGGGCATGTGCCACACGTGGATACCACCGGACGCAACCGGCATAACACCCGGCAGCGACGCCCAGTCTTGGGTGAAGAAGATACCGCGCGAGCGATCTTCTTCAACGTAATCTTCACGCATCAGGTCAACGAAGCCCATGGTGATGCCTTTTTCGCCTTCGAGTTTACCGACGACGGTTCCCGAGTGCAGGTGGTCACCACCGGAGAGGCGGAGGCACTTCGCGAGGACGCGGAAGTGGATACCGTGGTTACGTTGACGGTCGATAACCGCGTGCATTGCACGGTGAATGTGCAGCAGAACGCCGTTGTCGCGGCACCATTTCGCCAGGGTGGTGTTCGCTGTGAAACCACCGGTGAGGAAGTCGTGCATGATGATCGGGGTGCCGATTTCTTTCGCGAATTCAGCACGTTTCATCATTTCTTCGCAGGTGGCTGCGGTGACGTTCAGGTAGTGACCTTTAACTTCGTTGGTCTCAGCCTGAGCTTTTTCGATCGCTTCTTGAACGAAGAGGAAGCGATCGCGCCAGCGCATGAAGGGCTGCGAGTTGATGTTCTCGTCATCTTTCGTGAAGTCAAGACCACCACGAAGGCACTCATAGACTGCACGACCGTAGTTTTTCGCCGACAGACCGAGTTTCGGTTTGATCGTACAACCGAGCAGAGGGCGACCGTATTTGTTGAGGTGATCGCGCTCAACGGAAATACCGTGCGGCGGGCCTTGGAAGGTTTTAACCAGAGCAACCGGGAAACGAATGTCTTCCAGACGCAGTGCTTTCAGGGCTTTGAAACCGAAGACGTTACCCACCAGCGAGGTTAGAACGTTGGTAACCGAACCTTCTTCAAACAGGTCGAGCGGGTAAGCGACGAAGCAGAAGTACTGATTGTCTTCGCCCGGAACCGCTTCAACGTCGTAGCAACGACCTTTGTAGCGATCAAGGTCGGTTAGACCATCGGTCCAAACCGTCGTCCACGTACCGGTGGACGATTCAGCGGCCACTGCTGCTGCGGCTTCTTCCGGAGGAACGCCCGGTTGAGGCGTCATACGGAAGCAAGCGAGAAGATCGGTATCTTTCGGCGTGTAGTCGGGGGTGTAATACGTCAATGCGTAATCTTGTACACCCGCCTTAAATCCAGCGGAGGCTTTTGTCTGAACCATCCCTCTAAAATCTCCTTGTTTCTGTCAGGAATACATCTCTCAGCATTTCCACCCCTTTATATAACGAGTGGAATTCTTGGTGCGGTCACTCGACTCTTCCGTCTCGATCGAAATCAAAACGAACAGAGACGGGGTCTCATCAAGCGTTTTGCTCCTTTGCAGGAACCAGCTCCCGAGTGCCTCTCGGTACTGCGACCGACCAAACCATGGAGGTCTACTTATGTTGGGTTGTGTAAGCTATCGCCGGTTTTCGCGTGACACGTGACTCCGAAGCGTAACGAAACATTCGACACGCACTCGGTATTTTTGGGTCTACGATCGTTAGTTAATCGCTCGAAGACTCGTGACGTGGGGGCAACCCTAAAGATCAAACTTTAGTGATCGACCAGCGAAAGAATCGGCAAATTTTGGTATTAACGTCCCATCATAAACAGTCATCACTTAGGGTTCGTGAACTACTGTCGTAGGGCTCGAGATCAAGACGGGTCTTGCGATGAAGCTTGAAATGCAAACTGTCAAACTGGACACGGCTTGAACTCGGACGGGCGTTACTTATTGCTAGTGGCTTATGGGGCTTCTTGCTTGAGGTATAGTACCACGCTTGCGATCGCTTAACTGCTAGAAAAAAATCAATCACGTAAAAAACAAATAGCGATATTCATGCCACCTCATTAGTGGAGCTGATATATACCGAAAACGACCTCAGGGCTCCCCTGAAGTGCCAAGAACGCCTGCCGCTGCGTCTGGCTCGATCGTGGTGAAGATTGCAGGGCCGATCCCTTATGGTGCAAGCTACCGGTTGTTTTCTAGCTTGATCATCCATTTTGGCGTCCAACCGTTTTGAAGTGAGGGACAATCTGTGGTGACACCGAATCGAACAGGACGATCCCCAGCAAAATCGGTCGTCCAAACTCGAAATATTACAGTTAACTAAAATTTAATTGAAGACCCACAATCCTCTCCTGTCCCCACCCTTGAATCGGCGGTGCTTCGAGACAGTCTTGCCGTGATCCTCGGCTATTTCTCTAGGTAATTAGACTTACTCAAGCCGACGAGCCAGGCCATTAATCTCGGGGGTCTGGAAATCCTACGTTGATGTGTCTGGATGGTGACGTTGCAGAATGCTGTCAATAATGCGATTGACATGCTGACGCCCATACACGTTTTGCGACCTGGGCTGTGGCGATTCTGGGGGCGGTTCTGGGTTTGAGGCTGCGGGCCTAGCTTCGATCGCCGGGTCTATAGGTTGGGACGCATTCGGCTGGGGAGACTCATCCTGCATCGGGTTTGGGGTCTCGGCCTGGATCGTTGAGGCATGGGCGATCGAATCATCCGGGGTCGATGTCGCAGTGGATGTCTCCGCAGCACGGTCTTCGAGCGGTGTTGTTGGCTGGCTGGGCTCTGGATGGGTGAACGTTTCGTTCGGCTGCGCTGTACCGTGATCCGGTTGCACCTCACGTGTCATGTCAGCGTTAGTCTTGGGGCGCTGCCAATTCTGGATAAAAACGCCTGACATCAAGGTGAGGTGGAGGTTTGAAGCCTGGGGTGGGGTGGGTGGCTCACTGGGTGAGGGCACCGGAGTCTGATTGCTGGGGAGAGCTGGAGGCGGAACGGCTGGAGTACTGGTTTCTTGGGATGAGTCTGGGGTCGGCTCATCATCCCAGGGGTCAATCAAATTATCAACTTCGTTGGTGGGGTCGGTGACCCCAGGTGTCAGCGGGACAGCACGTTCGGGTAAACCGTGGACGCTATGGGCTGCGATCGTGGTTCCCGGCTCGATCGTCGTTTCAAAAAGAGTTACCGCAGAGCCAATCAAGGCTAGAGCTCCGACTTTAGCCCAGCCGACAATCAGAACCCCGACGCCTAGCACCGTACCAGATTCGATAATGATGTCACCACTACAGGCGTGCAGCCAACAGCCTTCACCAATTACAACGCCTGCACCAATCTCGATACAGTACGGTGCACAGGTTTGCAGTTGCACCGAAGTTGCGATCAAGGCTGTGTCGTGGACAAAAAGACGATCCGCGTGCAGGTCGGTGTGGGGTTGAGAGTAGTTATCCGGCGATCGCTCGGGCATGAATCGTATGGGGAAAAGACGAAAATCCGCTCAGGGTCAAACTTTGGATAGAGTCGAGAACTCCAATCCCAAAGGCACAAACGATATTGACGGCTGTAAGCCCATCAGTACGGAGGCATGAACCCAGAGCGGATTTTGCAAGGAGCTATACGTGAGGTCCTAGGGACGCTGAACGATGGCTTCGAGAACACGACGTTTGGCTTTCGGGTCGATACCGATCACACGAACGTACTCACCCCGGTAGTTGGCCAGACTTGCTTCCAGTGCCGGGATGACTTCGCGATCGCTCGAACCACTGATCGCACTCACCGTTTGCCACGATCCCGTACGGAATCGGCGTTTGCTCGCATGTTCCACACCAATCTTGAAACCTTGGCTGAGGAGTGAACGAATCTGTGTGAGGGTTTCGTGATCGATCGAGGCGGAAGTCGCAGTGCTGCCGTAGGTGGCACTCGAACCATTCCCCTGGGAGGTGCTAGCTGGGGCCGAAGCAGGCTTCGGGCTACCGCCAGGACGTTGGATGATCGTTTCCAGGACTCGGCGTTTGGCGGCCATGTCAATCCCGAGCAAGCGAACATACTCACCGTTATGGTCGGCCATGCAACCTTCTAGAGCTGCAATCACTGCACCCTCTTGGGTCGCTTGAATCGGTGAGCAGGTTTTCCAAGAGCCGGTCCGGAAGTGACGAGGCGAGGCGTGCTCTGTGCCGATCGTGTAGCCTTGGGCTAAGAGCGATCGAACCTGTTCGACCACTTCTGGCTCGAGGCGGCCAGACGTAAAGGTTTGACTCGTTGCCTTCGTACCGTAGGTCTGGCTGGAGTTGATCGCCTTACCGTCAGGCCGCTGGATAATCAATTCCAGAACTCGACGCTTCGCCGCCGAATCCACACCGATCACACGCACATAATCATTGGCGTGAGCAGCGCAAAAGGCTTCAATTTCAGCAAAAACCGCCGGTTCACGGGTTGCACTAACCGTTGTGCCACCCAGCCAGGAGCTTGTTTTGAACCGGCGTTGGTTGGCGTGTTCCAGGGTGATTTTGTAACCGTTGCGAACCAGGGAGCTAATTTGAGCTTTGACATCACCACCGGTGATCGGTGCTGCGCTGGGGGTGCTGATCGCATAGGAGTTCGCCGAGGTGGATCGACTGCCCGCGATCGAGACCGACTCTCCCGGACGATGCACAACGGTTTCAAGCACGCGACGTTTGGCTGCCACATCCACACCGATGATGCGCACATACTCGTCGGAGTACTGAGCGATCGTCGATTCAATTTCGGCAATGGCGCGATCGGCGCTATTGGCCTGAAGACGACCGGCACTCAGCCAAGAGCCGGTTTTATAGCGTCGTTTGGTCGCATGCTCAACGCTGATTTGATAGCCTTGGCTGAGGAGCGAGCGGATTTGCTCTCGCACTTCTGAATTCGCACTCATGGTTTCTGGGGGGGTGTAACTAGATACAGACGAGCTAGCAGGGCGTCCACTATCTTGAGAGCTAGCTTGGACGTCGGCGATACAACTTTGGTCAGCCGCACATTGATAGCCTGCGAGCAGAGCTTCATTGACGCGCACTACGTGATTGGCAAAGTCTCGATCCGATTCCAACGCATCCGGTAGACGGTCGGCTTGCGCTTGATTCGTCACGATCGCGCCCGATGGCACGTACTTACCATCAGGAATCGCCACATCCTGAATTAAAGCGTGCGCCATAATAATGCAACCGTTGCCAACACGGGCGTTGAATACGGTCGAACGAAACCCGATAAAACAGTTATCGCCCACGTAGGCCGGTCCGTGAACCAGCGCCATGTGGGTGATGCAAGTATTTTGGCCAATCCAGACGGAGTATTGCGCTCCATCTGCGCCAATCACGCGTCCCTGTTCCAGGCCGTGAATGACGACACCATCTTGGATGTTGGTACGATCGCCAATAAAGAATGGAAATCCTTCATCGGCACGAATTGAAGTACCAGGCGCAACCAAGACACCCGCACCAACTCGCACGTCACCGATGATATTCGAGAACGAATGAACATACGCTGACGGATCGATAGTAGGCTCGGCCAAATCTTTCGACCAGGGAGTAGGGGGAGCGGCTCGCTTGCGGACAACCATCGTGCTTGTTTTAAAGTCTAAGGTCGGGTCGCTGCATCGAGAGGTGATCGCCGAAACGGCAAAGCGCAAGGTCTGGACTTTGCCAGCCTCTCGAACAGCACAGTTGATGAATTGATTGGTGAATGAAGCGGTCTTAAGGGTTATAGATCTGTTGATTGCCGATCGTCACCGTATCGATGATGCCGATAACCATGGCGTCGATCGGATTATGTTCCTGTCCGGGCTCAACTCGTGCCGCGCTACCACGGCTGACCAGAACCCATTCATCGCGCCCTGCACCGACAAGATCCGCCGCAACCTCATACTGAGGCAAAGGCTGGCCATTCTCGTCCAGCATTTCTAGCACAAGAAGCTTGGAACCACGAAGGCTCGGTAACTTCTGGGTACAGACAACCGTGCCACGAACCCTAGCTAATTGCATGAATTCTCACAAATTACGGACGACGGATCGTACGTGGAGAACCAACACTTTCGCGGAACTGCTCAACCGCTTCGGTGTAGCGAATCGGCAAGACGTACTCTAGGTTTTCGTGAGGACGCGCAATGATGTGGGTTGAAAGTACTTCACCACCATTCACACGTTTGACGTTTTCAACGCCAGCACCCACCGATGCTTGCACCTCAGACACATCACCGCGAACAATGACCGTTACACGACCCGTTCCAATTTTTTCGTAACCCACAAGGGTGACACGAGCAGCTTTCACCATCGCATCTGCGGCTTCGACCACGGCGGGAAAACCGAGGGTTTCAATCATTCCAACTGCAATTGACATCGAGACAAGCTCCTGGGCTTTAAAAGGTAAAACAACGTTATGGGCAACGTCTGAAAACTGCGACAAGATACACCATTCAGGCTTGTTGAGTGAATACCCCCAAACCCAAGCCTGAGCCACAACCGGACTCCTTAACGAGTCCTACACGATCGCCGACCCCTCACCATCAAAACGGTTAAACCGGCGAATCGTGTCTCCAATGAAGCCTATCGCCTTAGTAGGTGCGGAACTGATCCACTTCTTCGGTGTAGCGAATCGGTAACACGTATTCAAGGTTCTCGTGCGGACGCGCAATGATATGGGTCGAGAGCACCTGACCACCATTGACGCGGTTAGCAGCTTCGATGCCAGCCGATACCGATGCTTGGACTTCCGACACGTCACCACGAACGATAACGGTTACGCGACCCGAGCCGATTTTTTCGTAGCCGACTAGGGTGACGCGAGCCGCTTTGACCATAGAGTCAGCGGCTTCTACGACAGCGGGAAAACCGAGGGTTTCCACCATTCCAACTGCGATAGACATAGTTCTTGTACTTTTTTCCTTTTAAAGAGTGAGAGCTTCTTGACATGCTCCCCAGACTTAAAGTCCGAGGATTCTAAAGCTAGGCAAGCAGGCTAGGCTGTTGCTCTACTTTTTGGCTTAACGCTTCAACGGGCATTGCTAGCAGGCTAGTCTTATGCACCCTCCACGTTCGTTTTGAGTCTCCGAGTATCCCCCGGCGACTTCGTATTGTTCTAACAAAACAGAGCCAAGATGCGGACTAAAAGTCCGGGGCTTGAGACCCACTCCAGAATGGTCAAACGCAACGAACTTTCAGATTGGCGCGATTCGCGACAATCCTGGTGAACGAAAAACGATCCCGAAACGTTAAAGACAACTCACTTGGCCTGACTGACGCTGTTACCACTAGCCCTCTGAAAACAAGCGATAACCAGGTGAGTGACTGATCCAACCCCCAAGATGGAGGCTGAGTTCGGCGTTGATTTAGCAAGAATGCTGATTAGCTGGGAAAAGCAATCCCAATGATTTTATGCCCGCTATAGAGCGTATGAAACTTTGTACCGTTTGGCAACATAGGTATTGATGATGTTTGTCCGGAGGATCGGTTAAAAATTGCTAATCAAATGCTGATTTTAGACGTTGGCTCATGCTGGACTCCGACTTGAGCGATGGCTGGCGGTTGTTCTCGCCTTGAGGCACGGCCACGCTGTTCTATAATCGCAGCTAGCTAAACGCTGGGATGTAGGGTTTGCAATTCGTGTGTGGCGCAGCGCTAGGCAGCAGATTGAACCGATCGAGTCTGATCGAATTTGATCGCACCGATCGCCGGTTGAGATCGTTGGGCTCTCAGGGTTGGGGTTGCTGTTGCTGACCGGTCTTGACCTAACGCTGAGGTCGTTGTTCGTCGCACGGTTGTCGTGGCGCTAAATCTTCTAAATCCCATCGTGTGCTGTGACGAAATGAGTGCGAAAATCGAGCATTCCCGATCGTCTGTTCTGACTCGATCCAATCGGTTCTGTTCTGATCCGCTTAAAGTATCAGCAAGGCGTAAGCTGGATTGTTCTCAACCCTTAGATTACCAAAGTGCTGTGGGAACTCCTCCGTTAGAAGCTAAATCGTCCCAGCTCATAGTTTACATATTTAATATTTTTTAACAATCAACACCCATGGCAGATATTTTCCTGCAAACTTGTTGGTTCGTTCCGTTCTACGGTGCACTTGGGGCATTGCTAACCCTTCCCTGGTCGTCGGGACTGCTCAGACCGATCGGACAGCGACCAGCGGCCTACATCAATATTTTGATGACGTTATTCTCACTCATTCACGGTGGAATCGCATCCGCTGCGATTGCGGGGCATGATCGCTATCAGATTGTTGTGCCGTGGTTCCAGGCAGCGGACCTCGATGTGTCACTGGCGATCGAGGTGTCCTCCGTCAGTTTGGGTGGTGCAACCTTGGTGGCACTGCTGTGTTTTTTGGCGCAGATTTTTGGCTTGGGCTATCTCGAAAAAGAAGTATCCTTGGCTCGGTTTTATGGGTTGATGGGGCTGTTTGAAGCGGCGCTAGGTGGCATTGCGTTGAGTGATTCCCTGCTGCTCAGTTACGGCTTACTGGAGATGTTAACGCTCTCGACCTATTTGCTGGTCGGTTTTTGGTATGCCCAACCGTTGGTGGTGACGGCGGCTCGCGATGCCTTTTTGACGAAGCGGGTCGGTGACATTATTTTGCTGATGGGGATTGTGGCGCTGTCGAGCTATGGGACGGGACTGACTTTCAGTGAGTTGGAAGCCTGGGCGGCAACATCACCGGTTCCGGATGGGGTGGCGACGCTACTGGGCTTGTCGCTGATTGCAGGGCCGATCGGCAAATGTGCCCAATTTCCCCTACACCTGTGGCTGGATGAAGCTATGGAAGGCCCGAACCCAGCATCGATTTTGCGAAATTCTGTGGTGGTGGCGGCGGGTGCGTATGTCCTAATTCGCTTGCAACCGGTCTTTACACTGTCACCAGTCGCCTCGGATACGCTGATTCTGATTGGGACGATTACGGCGATCGGGGCCTCACTCATGACCCTGGCACAAATTGACATTAAGCGCACACTCTCTCACTCCACAAGTGCCTTCATGGGCTTAGTGTTTGTGGCGGTGGGATTGGGTCAGGTGGATATCGCGTTACTGCTATTGTTCGCCCACGCGATCGCCAAAGCCCTAATTTTCATGAGCATTGGCGGCATTATTCTCAACACCAATACCCAAAACATCACCGAACTGGGGGGGCTCGGCTCACGGATGCCGGTCACCGCTTTGGCGTTTCTGGTGGGCGGAGCGGGTTCAACGTGCCTCCTGCCGTCGGGTGTTTTCCTCACATTCCGTCACTGGCTAGAGGAGTTTCCACAGATGTCGATCGCTGGGGTTGCGGTCTTGGTGATCGTCAACTTGGTGACCGCCTTGAGCTTGACACGGTTGTTCCGGCTGGTGTTTCTAGGAGAGCCGCAAATGAAAACCCGCCGCGCTCCAGAGGTGAACTGGTTGATGGCGGTTCCCATGCTAACGATGACAATTTTGACGATATTGGTTCCGGTGGCGCTCTATCGTTGGGACTTGCTGGCGCTGTCCCACGAAACATCCCCCGCAACACACTCGACGATGATGCTGCAAGTTGTGCCGCCTTTGCTACTCCTGTCTGGCTTGGTCGGCGTTGGGATTGGGTTGATCTTGCCGCTGTTACGGACGGGAGCCCGATCGATGAATCCAGCGATCCGGTTTTGTCAAGATTTACTGGCTTACGACTTTTACGTCGAACGAATTTACAAAGTCACAGTTGTGTGGGCCGTGATGAGTCTGTCGCGACTGTCGGTACTGTTCGATCGCTATGTGGTGGATGGTCTCGTCAATGCCACCGGTTTGGCGACCCTATTTAGCGGTCAGGCACTACGCTACAGTTCCTCGGGACAGTCCCAGTTTTATGTGCTGACCATTTTAGTCGGTACTGGATTACTCGTCTTTCTCGCCGCCACGCTCCCCTTTTAAAATCACGCTTTAATGCTTAAAACTTAATGGTTAAAACCGTCCTATGTTTTACCTCTCTGGACAGCGATCGCGTACACGGTTCAACACTTTGAGAGCCTCTTGGTGAGTCTTTTGTGATTCCTTTCTGATTCGCTCGTCAATACTGACCTATGCCCTTAACTCTCTTTAAATACCCCGATTCATGCTCTCCGCTCTGATTTTTATTCCGTTGACGATCGCCGCACTCATCGGCCTAGTCCCTGAACGTTTTACCGCGAATTGGTTGCGATCGGCCATGCTCGTTGTGGCGAGCGTTTTGTTCGGTCTAACCGTGGTGATCGCATGGCAGTTCGACCCGAGCAATCCCGGCTTTCAGTGGGTTGAACAGCGCACCTGGTTGGAAATCCTGGGGGTGAGCTATTCCCTCGGGGTGGATGGCCTCTCGTTACCGCTGTTGGTGCTTAACGGTTTTCTCACCCTTGTGGCGATCGGCTGCACCTCGACCACCCTCGATCGGCCCCGCTTTTACTACAGCATGATGCTTTTACTCAATGCTGGGGTCGTCGGCGCCTTTGTGGCCCAGGATTTAATTCTCTTTTTCCTATTTTATGAACTCGAATTAATCCCCCTCTATTTCTTAATCGCGATTTGGGGCGGATCACAACGAAGCTACGCCGCAACCAAGTTTTTGCTCTACACCGCCATTTCGGGTGTGGCGATTTTGGCCTCGTTTCTCGGGATTGTTTGGCTCACCGATGCCCCTAGTTTTAGCTATACACCTGGCTTAGGATCATCCCTCGCCCTTGGGACTCAGGTGATCCTGCTGAGCACACTGCTCGTTGGCCTTGCGATTAAAATCCCCATTTTTCCATTTCATACCTGGCTGCCCGATGCCCACGTCGAAGCCTCGACCCCGGTTTCTGTGTTGCTTGCAGGTGTTTTGCTCAAGCTTGGAACCTATGGCTTGCTGCGGTTTGGGGTCGGTCTGTTTCCGCAGGCTTGGTTAGAAATTGCGCCGTGGCTGGCGACCTTGGCCGCTGTGAGTGCGTTGTATGGTGCATTTGCCGCGATTTCGCAGCAAGATATGAAAAAAATGGTCGCCTACTCCTCGATCGCACACATGGGCTATATTTTGCTCGCCGCTGCCGCCGGAACCGAGCTGAGTCTTTTAGGAGCGGAAGCCCAAATGATCGCCCACGGTTTAATTTCAGCGTTGTTGTTTTTGCTGGTGGGGATTGTGGCTAAGAAAACCGGCACACGCGATCTGAATGTGCTGCGCGGATTGCTCAACCCCGAACGGGGTTTACCGATGGTCGGCTCACTCATTATTCTTGGGGTGATGGCAAGCTCAGGACTGCCGGGAATGATGGGGTTTATCGCGGAATTTATGGTGTTTCGTGGCTGCTTTTTGGTCTATCCGGTGCAAACCTTGGCCTGTATCGTCGGTACGGGCTTAACGGCGGTGTACTTCCTCTTAATGATTAACCGTGTCTTTTTTGGACGGTTACCCGATCGCTTTGACCATCTCCCGCCGGTTCAATGGTTTGAAACCTTGCCCGCCTTTGTGATTGCGGGTTTACTCATCGTCTATGGCCTTCAGCCCGCCTTATTTCTCGATTGGAGTAAGGCACAAGTGGCGACGATCGTCCCCGGCCTAGTCTTGCAACAGGATGTACTCGACAGCACCCTGTTACACGATGCCCTCGTCTCCCAGTCTCCCGTTCGTCCGTCCCCGATCTAAAGTTCTGCAACACTCGCGATCGTCACGTCTTTGTTTTAGCTTGCATCCCGCTTATGGTTAGCTCTGCTCCCCCGCCCTCCACTCACCCTCACGCCGAACTTGTCCATCGCCTCGAACGGGGTCAGGCGCTCTTGGCGGAAAGTGAGGCCAACCTGATCGAAGTGATTGGCATTCTCCAAAGTTATGGGGTTGTCATTGGTGAATATTCCCGTGTGCTCAAGGATATCGCCGCACGACAATTTGTGTCGCCGTTTCCGGTCTTCAAATTTTTTGAAGGTGAGATTTCGTTGGGTAAATTGTGGCGTCATTTAACCCACGATCGGATTAACTTTGAGTACGCTGAATATTGCATGAAGGGAATGTTGTGGCACGGTCACGACACGAAGTTTAGCGAATATCTCGATTCACCGGATTTTAAGCAAAATGCCGATCGGGCGATTCGCGCCTGGTTTCAGGGCAATCCGCTGATGCTGACGATTCACAAGCTGTTGCCCGATTTATTCACCGAACAGGCACGGCAACAGGCGTACTACCGCAACCTCGGCCAATTTTGGACGATCATGAGCGATATTTTCCTCACGCTCAGTGATGCCTACGATGCGGGTGAGGTGCGATCGGTGCAGGCCGTGTCGGAATTCATCATGGCGGGCTTGGTTAAAGATGCGGCCAGCCCGATTTACTACACCTTGTCGATTCGTGGCGAAGACTACGACCTGATTCCCCAATCCTGCGAATTTATCTTTCTCACCGATGCTGCCGTGCCCTATG
The DNA here is from genome assembly GCA_004293855.1 of Oscillatoriales cyanobacterium. Lineage (GTDB taxonomy): Bacteria > Cyanobacteriota > Cyanobacteriia > Cyanobacteriales > Geitlerinemataceae > RDYZ01. The sequence goes on from RDYZ01000023.1 coordinate 14,493, forward strand.
TTGAGGCGATTTTCTTTCGGGGTGCGCCCTTTTTCGGGACGGTTTCGTTTAATGCCCAAGCGTTTCAAATTTCGGGCAATCAAAGCGAGTTTGCCTACGGAGCGCTGTACGCTGACCCGTTGCCGGTGGGTGGGGCGGGGATTCCACCGACGCAGCTAATGCAAGATATGGCGCGACATTTACCGGATTATCTCAGTGCGATTTATGACGGTGGTACGCGAGGTCGGGGAGATTTGCTCGTCAAGATTTGCGAGACGTTTCAAAAGTCGATGTTTTGCGTGACGACAGCGGCGATTTGGGGGTTGGCTCCCTATCCGATCGCAACCCGTGATCCGCAGGAGTTGCAGGTTAATCGCAAATATTTTGAGGGTTGGCTAACGCGGTTGAATGAGTCGCGGGTCAGTCGTGTGGGCTACGATCGTTAGCGATTCGTCGTGCAGGCGTCTCGCCTGTTTACGGTTGGCTATTGACTGTTTCGCAGGCTAGAAGTCCGCGCTACGACAGCCGTGGCTTAAAACAGGCTTAA
>RDYZ01000024.1 GCA_004293855.1 Oscillatoriales cyanobacterium
CTCTTGAGACGGGTCTAGCTAGAGATTAATTCTAGTTTTAGCTCTGAACAAAAAAGCGCTCTCCAGAAATGGGGGCGCTTTTTTGTTGTCTATCATGACAGAATAGGGCAAAGGCAGACTAAATTTCGAGTAGTCCAAAAGCGATATTTCGAGCACTGAAATTTTTGAATTGACGATACTGAAAACAATTGCCTTGATACGTCTAGATCTGCTTCCTATCCGTTACATTCGTTTTAGTCTTGTACTTTTATTTACGTGTTGTTGCCGGATGTACATAACATGGCTATGCACTCTGAAATATTTACGATAATCTTCCTAATGTGCTTAGGACTGACACGATAAGTCGCAGCATCGCTCACGACAGAACGACATGTGCTAGAGATCATGAACTCTTCTAAACTACGACGACATACTCGGAACTTTGCGATTTCGGCTTTAACCACATTTGTCGTTGTTTTTGGTGGCAAGTCGATCGGTAAGTTGATCTGGACACAATCGTCGCCAGGAGTTCAAAATGCGATCGCGGCGACGTCCGGCTTCTCTGCACAGCGACTGATGGCTGGCCGTGAGGCGAACCAACCCGTTGAGGCCAACATTATCACTGGGCCCTGGCAAGAATTCAGCAGTGAAGATCTCGGATTTGATATTGAATTTCCACCCGGTGATCTGCGCGAAGATCGCCAAACCTTTGAGACCCACCTGGGCGATCTGCGAGTCCGAACGTTTAGTGTTGATAGTGGGTCACGTGCTTACACGGTGACGTATACCGCGTTTCCCAATTACATGGCCGTGATGCCTGCCCAGACGACGATCTCCAGCGCGATCGAAGGTATCCTGGCGAATGTTAGACAGCGTGTCGGTCGCGATCGTGAGATTGAGTCGAACGGTTATCCCGGCTATGAGATGCGCTATGAAGGACGCGATGGCTTACTCTATCAACACCAAATTTACGTTGTTGATCGGTATCTCTTCCAAATTGTTGCAGCGGCGGCGGATCGGGAGGAGTCTTTTGCCACAGATTCGGAACGCTTTTTCTCCTCATTTAAATTTTTATATTGAGCAGCAGTGCTCAACCTGGACTGTAACTTTTGCACCGTAAGGATCACAGGATTTTCAGACGGAATCAGCGTTAAAACTGAAAATACAAAAATTCGCTTTCCGGGGCGAGCAGTAGTGTTTGTAAGGCGCAGAAGATCAAGATGCCAAAGGGAATGCCAAGCCAGGGTTTGGGATGCCAAAGGAGCCAGCGAGGTAAGGGGGATGGGTTCTGATCGCGACGTCCGATCGCGGGTTCGTAGCGATGCATGATATCGAGAAGATTGGGAGCCCAGAGAACGATCAGAAAGAGGGTGGCGGCGATCGCCCCATGGGCTAGCACGGGCTCGCCGAGTGCGTTGCCGTTCAGTCTAAAGTTCGATTCTAGGATTGACGCAGCGGTGGCGAGGCGATCGGAGCGAAAGATGACCCAGCTTAAGGAAACCGCCAAGAATGTGGCGCCCCATGCGAGTCCAAACCTGGACTGTTGCCAGAGACGTGTCGCCAATCTAGAACTGGGACGAGAAACGGACGGAAACCGATCGCGCCATGCTTCCCACCCCAAACGCCACGCCCGATGAACGCCCAGATAGATTCCGTGCAACCCACCCCAAACCACAAACGTCCAGCCTGCACCGTGCCACAGCCCACCCAGTAGCATCGTGATCCAGAGATTGAGGAAGGGGTTACCCGATCGGCTGCCGCCTAGGGGTATGTAGAGGTAGTCCCGGAGAAAGTTGGACAGGGTAATGTGCCAGCGTCGCCAAAAGTCGCTGATGCTGGTGGCTTTGTATGGTGAGTCAAAGTTCATGGGCAGGATGATCCCAAAGAGGCGTGCAGCGCCGATCGCCATGTCGGAGTAGCCCGAGAAGTCAAAGTAAAGCTGAAAGGTATAGAACAGGGTGGCGCTCCAGGCTTCGAGGCAGGTGAGAATTTGGCCTGTACTAGCGGTGTCGAAAAGGGGTGAGGAAATGGTGGAGATCGGGTCGGCGATCCAGATTTTTTTGATCAGGCCGAGGGTGAAGATGGTGAGACCCACAGCGAGATGGTGTGAGGAGCGACCGGTAGGAGTGGGACTGCTGGTGTTTGGGGAAGTGGGAGAATCTGTGACGGCACGCTCAAATTGCGGCATGATGTCGTGGTGGTGGACGATCGGCCCCGCGATGAGCTGTGGAAAGAAGGTAACGAATAGGGTGTAGGTGATCGGGGTGTAGGGTGGAGCGTGACCCCGATCGACATCGATCAGATAGGCGATTTGCTGAAAGGTAAAGAAGGAAATCGCAAGAGGAAGGATGATCGGCTCAATTGGGACATTGACCCCAAAGCTATGATCGATCGTGTCCAGAAAAAAGTTTGCGTATTTGTAATAGCCAATCAGCACCAAATTGAAACCAATACCGATTTGGGTGCGGTAGCGGCGCGATCGTGAGGCTTGAGGTGCTTGCTGAATGGCACAGCCAACGGTGTAATTGACCGCGATTGATCCGAGTAATAGCAGGAGATAGGGCGGATTCCACCAGCCGTAAAACCCGAGGGAGAGAAGAGTGAGCCAAATCGTAGCCACGTGATCGTAACCAAACTGCCGCAAAAGGCGATAGCCCACAACCGTTAGGGGCAGGAAAACGAAGAGAAATTCGATCGAGTTAAATAACACAGCCTATAGTTGGTTCCGTAAACAACAAGACCCATGAACTCTGCTCCACGTTCTTGCCAATCGCGTTTTGACTCGGCTCAACGCTCTCGGGGTGTTCTGAAAATCATGGAATTGACCATACACGCAGCCCAAAGCCATCAACACACCACACAAAGCAAAACAAGGGCTGCTTTGGTAAACAACCCTTGCATCATCGAAATGACCAATAACTGACCGGGATTTTGGACGTTTAACGACCTAACGACCTAACGCAAAAAGCTCGACGTGAGCCAGAGTACGAAAAATGTCAGCCATGCTGCCACAATTTCCGGGGCGACGGGCGTCCCGAGCAGTGGCGCAATCAGGGAGCCGATCGCGATCCCGGCGATCGTGCTGATCAGCGTCAGGAGAACGGCACGGCCAAAGCGTTGATCTTTGCGGTTGAGAAAATATAGGCTCGCACCAGCTCCTAGAGCAAGGGCGATCGGCGCGTACTCTACACCAAACGCACTCACCACTCCCAAACCGGTAAAAACACCCGCTGGGATTAAAACATCGTTACGTTCCGGGTGATCGATCGAATCACGAATCCAGCCGGGAGCGCGTTCTTCTAGCGAGGCGGCGGGAGCCGGTTTCGGTTCGGGAACACTGCGCTCTGGAAAGCGAATCCCCTCTGGGACTTTGATTTTTCCCTGTTGGCGCATCCGCAACCGATCCATCAACACGGCATCGTAAGCCATCTCGACCTGTTCTATCGGCGTACCATCAGCGGTACTGCGCTCAATTTGGCGTTTTCGTGCCTGTTGTATTTCCTCGAACGACGCATCTTCGGTGACGCCAAGCCGTTCGTAAGGACTGCGATCGCTCATAGCCTTTGACGTACTGTAAATCCTGGTTGTTAAGACTATAACGCACACCAAGCTGAGTCTTGTACGGTCTTAACATCCTCTCCAGCCGAAAGGTGTGTCGAGAAATGCCTGCGTCAAACTCTGGGGTGGGTCGCGGAATGGGTTTTGTGCTTTTTTCCTGCTCCTCACACCCGTTTGGGGTCTTGGCCTGTGTTGCGGCGGCTGAATATTCAGAACTAAAATCTCAGGCAGTTGAGTTGATATCTCGACGTATATCTTAAGGTTGCTTTATATCTCGTCTTGTCTGCGGCCTCTGCTTCTAATCTCACCACTGAACGATTAATCCTCTCGTGTTGCAATACGCTCAATCGTGCTGAGAATTGCTTGGGGCTGGAGTTTTCCCTTAAACCAGACGATCGGCACGGACAGATCGCTCACCTGCACCCCGGCTTTTTCCAGGTTCAAGCGCTCCGAAACAGCGAGCACAAACCCACAGCGTAATCCGCCTGCTTCAATCTTGCGAGCTTGGGCAAACTTTTTGCGTAAATATTCCGGTCGCCAGTAGCCGACAATTTCAACCAAAATCGTGCGGCCATCGGGGTGAACGAGGCGAAAATCGGGGATCACGACGCTGCCAGGAATCGGCACGAGATCGACTTCGCGTTCCAATTGCCAGGGTGTTTCCAGTTTTGCCCAGCGTTTGGCGAAGGAGGCTTCAAGCAGGCTGTCAAATTCTTGACCTGGTGGGTAGTGGGAAACGAGGCCACAGTCTGAGTCAAGGCTATAGCGTCCTTGTTTCCAGTTGCCCGTCTCCCGATCGCGGTTGTGGAGGGTGGCGGTCAGGTTCCAGCGACTGACGTGGAGCAGGGCGGGGATGAGTTTGGCGATCGCGAGGCCGTAGCGGGTGCTGGGCTTGAATAAACTGGTCGGGCCATCGATGGTGATAGTAAACCCGTGGTCGGCATCACCTTCGATGTAGCACATCAGGCCGAAGAGTTTCAGGTAGCGAAACAGGAGTTTGTACTGTCCGGGTACGTTGCGATAGGCGTTGATGACGATATCGCTGGCGCGGTAGAAAATGCCTTGAACTTGCGAGAGATTGTAGAGATGTAGCAGGGTTTCGGGATCGGGTGCGTCAAATTGGGTGAGGCGGCGGTTTTCCTGGAGGTCAGCGTAGAGACCGTCACGGACAAGGTCGGGGTGAATTTCGCGGGCGAGATCGCGGGAGAGTTCGATCGCGATCCGTTCCAGAGTCGCAGCGGTGCGATCGGGATGAGGGATAGTCTGGGCGGCGTGGGTAAAGACACGACGGCGAAGATCTTCGGGCGGTAGTGGGCTAACGATTTCGATCGTTGAATACTTGCTTTTCAGCAGATGGGCCAAGCCGCGCCGTAGACGATAATCGGGTAAATCTCCCTCGAAGTCGGCCAAGCGCTGATCGAGATCGCCTTGGGTTTCGCCGATCGCGGCCTGAAAAAGGGCGATCGCAGCCGTGGCTAACGTCAAATGCGTGGCATCCAGGGGTAAACGCTCGGGGATCAGGGTTTCGCCGCGTTTGCGATATTTCAGCAGTTCAGTGGGTAGCATAGATCAGTCGGATAGTCCGCACGGTTACCGCACGATCCCCGCATTTCGTTAAACTCTAAAGACTCGAATGGGACTGAAAGCTGGTTCAGCTCAATCCTTGCGTTCTGAAATCAAGGTATCAACGAATCGAGTGTATCTCTGTTGGCGTATTCTGTTCGCCTTTTCTATGTCTCCTGTCTTGACCACCCCATTCTCCTCCTTGCCCTGGCGATCGCGCCGTTGTTCCCGCCCTACGGTTCGGCGGTTCGGCTTGTCCCTTGGGCTGATGATGGGAGTGGGATGCTGGGGGTTCGCGTCAACGATCACCCCTCCAGCCTGGGCGACTCCGGGAGAAGCCGCAACTCGAACCTCTGTGGTTCAGATTACCCCCCTACTTTCCCCCAACCAGTTCGATCGCACCACCCTGATGCGAGAGGCCAATCGCTATCTGCGGGAACAAAACTATAGTGATGCCGAAACATTATTTTTACAGTTGATCGATCGTGACCCTCGCGACGCCGTACTGCATTACAAACTCGGTCTCGTCTTGGCGGCGCAATATCGTGATACAGAAGCGGAAGCCGCCTATCGCCGCGCGATCGATCTGGAAAACCGCTATGTCCTCGCCCTTTACGGCCTTGGCGAACTGTACTCCAGTCAAAGCCGTTGGGACGAAGCCCTAGCCCTATTTGAGCAAGCGACCCAAATCGAGGCGAGTTATACCGAAGCTCAACTCGGACGTGGGCAAGCTCTATGGCAGCTTGGGCGCGATCGTGAGGCGATCGAGGTGCTGGAAATAACGGTCGAGCAACTGGTAGACCAGGATCAACTGTGGCAAGCGATCGGTGTTGCCAATCTAATCCACCAAATTGAACGAATGCGAGATGTGGTGTGACGGATAATCAAGTCAATGATTTTCAGAAACACCAGTTTGGGATGATGAATTGACGTTAATTGCACCAACATTGCGTACACATTGCACAAACAAACACCGCAAAGATAATGCTAGGGTCGTCACTATCGTTGCGGTGTTATGTGGTGTTTGAATGGTAACTTGAGGCGAGGTAAGGTTGGGTTAAACCCATCAAACCTAACGTTGACGGCGGCTCAGAGCGAGAGCAAATAGCGAATCACGGGGGATATTCACTTGAGGTGCTTCCTCGGCGGCCTGTTCCGGTGACGGCTTTTCGACACCATCACAGATGGTACGTTCCGTATCACTCAGAGTCACATTCGTCCGCAGATAGTCCGCAGCCCAGGTGCAACCGTAATACAGCAATTGGCTGGCCCCCATAATTTCTGCCACCGGGGTGATGATGACACTGGAGTCATTGCTGCCAGAAATCACTTGGCTACTATCGGGATTGAAGGCGACGGCCATCACCGCATCACTGTGACCACTTAGGGTTGTGATTAAGTTGCCCTCTAAATCCCAGAGGTTGACTTTTTGGTCGGTGCTACCAGAGGCGAGTCGCTTGCCATCAGCGCTGAACGCTACGGCATTGACGAGTCCTTCGTGACCTTCCAGCGTGACAATTTCCTGCCCCTCCTGATTCCACAGCTTGACTGTGTTGTCAGCACTGGCGGTGGCGATGTACTGGCCGTCGGGGCTGAAGGCGACTCCGAGCAGTTCAGCTTGATGTCCACGCAGGGTCATTAGTTGTTCGCCTTTGAGATTCCAGACAATGGCGGTGGTGTCGTCGCTGGCAGAGACAAAGCGATCGCTCTTCGGATCAAAGGCGATCGCCGGAATTTCGTCTTTATGACCTTTCAGAAACTGGATATTTTCTCCGGTTTCCACATTCCAAATCCCCACCGTTTCGTCATCACTGGCGGAGACCAGATACTTGCCATCGCTGCTGAAGGCCACACTATTGACTTTATCTTCATGTCCTTTCAAGACCTTTAACTCATCACCCTCTGCTGACCAGATCCGAAGGCTGTTATCAGCCGAGGCGGAGGCAATTTTGGAGCTATCTGGACTAAAGGCAACGCCATACACGGCATCGGTATGACCGGATAAGGTTTTGATTAGCAGTCCGTCGGGAGACCAAAGGCGAACGGTGTTATCCCAGCTACCACTGGCAAAGAGGCGACCATCGGGACTGTAGGCCACACCACGAACCCGATCGTCATGTTCATTCAGCACTTTCAGCAACGTGGTATCGCGTTGCCAGAGACGGACGGTTTTATCACGACTGGAGGAGGCAACCAGAGAGCCGCCATTCTTTTGGAAGGAAATACCGGTGACTTCCGCTTCGTGACCGACCCAAACATCCAGGAGTTTCCCTTTCAGCGTCCAGATTTTGACGATGCCATCTAGACTACCCGAGGCGATCATTTGACCATCGGGTGAGAAGGAGAGACCCGTGACACCGGATTCATGGGCTTGCCAGCGACCTTGCTCTTCGCCGTCTAGATTCCAGGTGGCAATTTCACCTTTGCTGCTAGACGAAACGATGAGACCCAGTTCAGAATTGAAATGAATCCCCCACACCCCATCTTTATGGGCTTGGATTTGCTTGGTTTCTGTTTTGGCGGCAGTGTCCCAAATCCGAACGGTTCCGTCATCTCCGCCCGAGGCCAGGGTTGTATCATCCACGAAGGCGAGATCTTCGACTTCGGCGGTATGCCCGGAAAGCGTGGCGATCGCAGTGCCATCATCAACATTCCAGAGTTTGATCGTTTGGTCAGCACTGCCCGAGGCTAGGGTCTTGCCGTCCGGCGAGAAGGATAAACTCCACACCCGACTGTTGTGTCCTTCTAAAACACGAATTTCTTGCAGGGTTGCCACGTCCCACAGGCGAACTGTGCGATCAATACCCGCCGAGGCGAGGGTCTTGCCGTCGGGGCTAAAGGCCACACCCCACACCCGTGCAGTATGACCTTCCAGGGTTCCCACTTCTGTACCGTCAGGCTTCCAGATCTTGATCGTGCGATCGCCACTGGCCGATGCTAGCAACTGACCATCGGGAGAGAATGAAACATCGTTCACCCGAGTTTCATGCCCCTCTAAACGGTTCTGTTCACGGACACCGTATACCGCTTGACGTAGCACCTGCTCAGAACTCTCGGCCAGATTGACATCGGGAACTTTGAGACCATTAATCGCTCGTTGGGCTTGGATAGCGACCACGAGGGCATCCAACCGTTGATTCAGGGCAAAAACGGCACGGGAGGATTTCCCGAGGGCGTTAATGCCACTGCGTAGGGCTTCCTGTTCTTTTTGAACCGCGATTTGACGCTGCACCAGAGCGGCGATCCCGAGACCGACGGAGACGACGAGCGCTCCACTGACAACGGCCAAAAATGCTTTTTGCTTGCGGGCGAGTTCCTCAGCGGCTTTGACCTTGTCTTGTTCGAGACGCAGTACTTTTTCTTGGCGCTCGCGTTCGGCGCGTTCCGCTGCTTCGATCGCGTCTTTACTAGCCTGAATAAACGCCTGTTGCTGCTCCGTGACCGGAGGATTTTTGGAGTATTCGATCGCTTCGTCTTGCCAAGCTTCGGCGATCGCAAACTCCGAACCGCGCAGCAACAGATCATCAGGGCGCTGCTTGTTATCCCATTCGATCGCCCGTTGTAACCATTTCGTATGGCTTTGAACGTGTTCGCGATCAATATCGATCGTTCGGACTAGCTCATTAAAATCAACGAAAAAGTCATCATCATCCGCAAAGTTGATCGTCGGTAGATCGCGAATCTCTGCATCGATATCACCTGGATCTGTATCCCGCAACAGCACAGGAATAATCCGTTTGGTTAACGATTTCGCATACGCTAGCTCCTCTTGGCAATCGTCCGTATGTACCGACACGGGCGAAATCACGTAGATGAAGTTATCCGCTTGGGCAATCCCTGCCCGCATTTCGGCCTCTGCATCACTGGTTGCCGACATGGCTTCCTGATCAAACCAAGTCACTTTACCTTGGGTTTGCAAGGCGTCGTTCAGTTGTCGGGCAAAGTCACCATCCGTCCGAGCATAGGACAGAAAAACATCCAGCGAGGAACTGGGCGGTTGACTTTTACTGGTCTCAATCAGCTTTTCATGAATCGGGAGAGGCTTAGAATCATGCTGCTCGCGACCCGCTTGCAGCCAAGATTCGGCGCTTTCGAGGTTGTAGCCGCGTAGCAGCAAACCGGCGTTGTAGTTCTGCGCTTCCCACTTCAGCGCTCGGACCAACAGCGTTTTGTGCTGCTCAACGTATGCCGAGTCTTCTTTAATTTGTTTGAGAGCGGAGCCGATCGCCACATCATACTCATCTTGAGTTTCACAGGCATCCAGCTTGATAAACTGACGGGTTTTCAGGCTCTCGGGCAAATCCGCCGTGGGGGTGGGAACAACCTTGATGGGAATGATGCGCTTGTTTAGAGCGATCGCATAATCAAGCTGTTGGGTGCAATTTTCAGACGCGACCGACTCCGGTGAAATGAGATAGATGAAGTTGGTCGCTTGTTCGATGCCTTGGGAAATGGCTTTGGATAAATCCGATCCCGATCGAGCATTGGCCGGATTCCAGAGCGTAATACCATCACGCATTAAAGCCGATCGCAACCGATCGGCGATTTCAGCATTCTTCGTCGAAGCGCACACAAACACATCACTGAGAAGGTTGTTCGCATTCTTAATGCTTTCGCAGATGTAATCACAGTGCAAAAAGGTCGGTTCACAGGGCGCTTGCTCTTTCCCTGTAAAGTGCGTTTTAAGCCACGCGATCGCCTGGGAGCGATCGTCACCCGCCAGCAAGTAGCGCGATTGACGCTGATTTTTATCCCAGTGCAGGGCTCGCTCCAACAGCACCGTATGCTGGTGCACATAGTCTTTGTGGCGATTGATCAGATCAACCAAACCCGCAAAAGACGTTTCAAAGTCATCAATGCCCTCGCGGAAATAGACCCAGTTAATCTTGCCAATCTCAGGATGCATATTCGGAAAGCTGGAATGCTTCCCGGCGGCCTTGTAGGTTTCCCAGTCCTCCTCTGTACCGTTAGGGTTGCGAGCCTGCCAAGTCTCCTGCGAAATTTCCTCAACGTGGAGCAAGGGAATAATCCGCTTTTGCCGCTTGAGCGCTAAAACAATTTCCTTAAGGCAATAGGGTGAGTTAATCGAGTGTGGCGCAATGATGAACAGAAAGTTATCCGATTTGTCGATGCCGTCGTCAATCTGATTCTGAAAATCGACACCTAGGGGAATATCGTTTTGATCAAACCAAATATTGAGACCCGTTGCACAAAGCCGCTGGTGTAGCTTCGCGGCAAAGGCTTTACTATCAGCACGACCATAGGAAATGAACGCATTCCAAAATTCACTCATGGCTAACACACCGTTTTCTGACTAAGGTGAGAATGGTAAGGACTGGTTGGCTATGCCTTTAATTGAGTTTGCAGCAATTAAATGTGCATACGTATGCCCTCGGGCTTCGGAACCCACGGAAAAAACCGGATAGAACGGGGATCGCATGGATGCGAGGACTTGAAACCTTGAGACGACTGACAGCGTAGATGGCTGTGAACAGGGTTGCCTTAGGGGAGAGGCGTCGGCGCTGCTGGCAATACCGCTCAAGTACCATGACTGTTTCAGCGCACTTAGTCTATCACCCCCCATAGGTAAGGCAAGACGGTATCTCTGGGCTAAATCTTAGGGGGTGTTTGGTCGTTCTTGATAGTCGTAAAACTACGGAGACAGGAGTCTTGGTCGCGGGCGTTCAGGATCGAGGGCTGCGGCTGGTTGGGTGGGGAGCGGGGGACGCGGCGGTGGTATCTGGAAGCGATCGCTTCAAACCGTACAGCCAGAATAAGCCCATAACGGCGATCGACATTCCTCCCAAGCTGACCACCTGAGCCATGCGCAGCGGTCCAAGCATGAGGCTATCCATCCGCAGTCCTTCAATCCAAACCCGTCCCAGGCTATAGGCGGCGAAATAGACGAGGCAAATCGTACCGGGTTTGAGGGCGATCGTGCCTTTGACGCTGCGCCAAAACAACCAGCCAATCAGGGCTAACACCCCTAAATTCCAGAGGGATTCGTAGAGGAAGGTCGGGTGAAAATATTCGTAACTGGTGTAGCCCGGTGGGCGTGAGGCCAGGGGAATGTATAACTTCCACGGTAAATCCGTGGGAGCGCCAAAGGCTTCCGAGTTAAAGAAATTGCCCCAACGTCCGAGGGCTTGACCAAACACCAGGGAGGGAGCCACCACGTCGAGCAGTGCCCAGACGGAAAGCTGATGTTTGCGGGAAAAGAGAATCGCGGCGATCGTACCGCCGAGAATTGCGCCGTGAATGGCAATGCCACCCCGCCAAATTTGCAGGGCTTTGATGGGGTCGTCGGCGTAGGATTCCCATTCAAAGGCAACGTAGTAGGTGCGTGCGCCGACGATCGCGCCGATCACGGCCCAGATGGCAAAATCACCCACATCGTCGGGGTTGAGGTTGCGATAGCGAGCGAGAAATTGTGACAGGTTAATGCCGACCAAGACGGCGATCGCAATCAATAATCCATACCAACGGATCGCAATCACGCCAAGGTCGAGCAAAATCGGACCCGGAGAAGCGAAATCGGCCAACAAGGGATCGACGAGCATGGGAAAACGAGGAGTGAATCAGCACTGGAGCCGCTCAACAGTATAGTTCGCCGCTTGCGTCTTGCTCTGGGAATTACCGGGGTGGCCGCGAGGCCGAATCGGGGCGACACGGCGGGTCAGCCTGGACTAGGTTCGGGAAATCCGCAGGTAGCGTTCAAGAATTGTGGCGAGCCGATCGCTATGGATGGGTTTACTGATGTAGTCCTGCATCCCCGCCGCCAAGCAACGTTCACGATCGCCCACCATCACCAAGGCGGTCATCGCCACGATCGGGATCTGGCTTCGATCGGGATTCAGCTTCAGTTGCTGCGTCACCTCCAGTCCACTGAGATCCGGTAAGTTCACATCCATCAAAATTAAATCGGGCGTATGACGGGTGAGCCACTCCAAGGCTGTGATGCCGTCACTTGCATGGTGAACCCGATAGCCCCAGTACTGGATCGCATCTTGGAGAAACGTCGCATTCGATGGATCATCTTCCACAATCAGGATCAAGGCATCGCGATGCTGGATCGTGGCCGAAGGTGAGGCGGTGATTGGTTCAAGGCGGGGCAAAAGATTGCGTTGCGCCGTGGGGGAGGGTCGCAAATCCGGCAACACGATCGTAAATCGACTCCCCTCTCCCAAGCGTGATTCACAGGTGACGTAACCGCCATGCAGATGGGCAAATTGATTGGTGAGTGCCAGCCCGAGGCCCGTTCCTTCATGGTTACGGCTGAGGGAATTATCGATTTGCTGAAACGGTTGAAACAATAAATCTAGATTTTCCTCGGCAATGCCAATCCCGTGATCCCAAACGCTGAGATGGATTGCGCCCTGATGCACCTTCGCTTCGACCCCCACTTGACTGTCTGGTTCAGAAAATTTCAGGGCGTTGGAGAGTAAATTCAACAACATCTGTCGCAAACGCAGTTCATCGGCTTCGATCGTGTCGAGATCCGGCATGATGTCGAGCTGAATGTCGATCTGTTTTTTGCGTGCCTGACCGCTCACCAAGCCGATCGTCTCACCGCAAATTCCCACCAACGAACACGGCGCAAAATCCAATTCAATCTTGCCCGCCTCGATTTTCGATAGATCGAGAATATCTTTAATCAGCTCAAGCAGATGTAGGCCACTATCTTCAATGCCCTGAACGTAGCTCTGTTGTTTCTCATTCAGGTCACCAAATAACCCCTGGATCAGTAGGGAAGAAAATCCCAGAATCGATGTGAGCGGCGTTCTGAGCTCGTGGGACATGCTGGCCAGAAACGATGACTTGTGACGGCTGGCCTGTTCCAGTTCGAGATTTTTACTCGCCAATTCAGCCTGAATCGCTTTTTGGGTGGTGATGTCCCGACAGGTGATCGATACCATCGTCGGACGACCCCGATCGCTGGGGATCGGACTCACGGAAATAATCGCGGGGAATAGTTGAGCCTGAGTCTGGCGTTGGCAGATGGTTTCGCCGCTCCAGCCCGCCACCTCTCCCAGGCTGTCGTCGTAGCTATCACCCAAAGCCCGCGCGATCAAATCTTCGATCGGTAACTCCGCTTGAGGCGGATAGAAAATCGAAGCATTCTGCCCCAGAATGGCCTCCACATCGTAGCCAAACGTCCGGGCTGTCGCAGAATTGGCATAGACGATCGTGCCGTCGAGTTCCACAATGATCGCACTGTCGTAGGATGACTCGATCGCCTGGAGAAACATTTGCAACCGCTGCTCCGATCGCTTGCGTTCGGTAATATCCCGCGCAATCCCCAACCCTCCGATCGGTTGCCCTTTGCGAAACAACACCCGACCGTTAACCTCCATACACACCGGATCACCCTTCAGGGGTTGAATCATAAACTCATAGTCCTTCAGTTCGCCGGTTTGCAGCAAACTCGCAAACGCCGCTGCCGTCGCCTCCCGTGACTCCGGTGCAACAAAGGACATATACGGTCTGCGATGCCATTCGCCTTGGTAGCATCGCAGCAAATTTTGACCATAGCGATTGATAAACGTGAGCCGCCCTTCCAGATCTACGGTGTAGACCATGTCACTCGCGGTTTCAAGGTACGCCTGAAATAACGTTTCGGTGTCCTGAAGGTCGAAGTTATGTAGAGAGCAGGAGAGCTGTGGTGTCGAGGCAGAATCCTCCCGATCGATCGCTGAGGATGGGGGGAATTTAGCAGAGGTACGGTCAGATTGAGGGGACGGTTTCTCGTATTCAGCACTGGAAGACATGGGCATTTGGGACACGCAAGCAATCCCAGAAGTGAAATCAATAATTGAGCGTCAAAGGAGCATCGAGCCAAGCACATCGATCCTGTCATACCCTTCGGGACAACCCGCCATAAACCCGGAAAGCTTTGCACTCGGACACTATCCGCCCGCCCAAAAATGTAGAGTTTTGTCTCAGTTTGTCATATCTATTTACATTCAAGCCACAAAAAACTGGCTCAATAGCTTAATTAAGTCATTTTTTGGTCGCGCTTCGGGTCTTTCTATCACAACAGTTTGTGATTTGCAAAGATGCTTGAACGGGAAGAATCGACCAGCCAACCATCACTTAAAATCCTGGGATTGCAATTGGCCTTTTTTGACCGTTCTTGATCGTTAAGGCGAAACCTTCTCGTAGGTTTTAATACTGTTCCGTGGCGGTGGTTTATCGCACTGAAGTTTCCACGATTCCTGTGAAGAATGATAGAGCTGCCCTGACCGGGAACCACGAATTGTTATGCGAGTCTATGCTGTAAGACGAGCTGCGGTTAACAGCAAAGGAGGTGAGGGAGAGCCGTTAAAACACGATTTCTCTTCAAGAAAAGTTATAACCAGAGCGATCGAAATCAAAGTTTTATTGCATGTTGTATCGCCTTGATTCTCCCCTCTTAGGATCTCGCTATGCTAGACAATATAAAAATATTGTTAAAAAGGACACCGACTGCGTCACAATAAGCATTGATAATGCGTCTGGTGGTCGGGGACTCATGAGGCTCTCGTTAAACGCCTATTCACCGGTTGTTTGGTCTGTATACCGATCGTGCCAGTGCCTAGGGCTTAGGGCTACAGTTCCCCGTTAATTACAGAGTTCTGATCGTTACGCACCCACGCTCCATCTTTAGGATCTCAATCAGGAGATTGACATGAAACCTCTGCTACTACGTCAATTCTGGCAACTTATCGAAGATACCCAAACCAGCCAAATTTTGGGAATGGATGATACGAGCCTTGCAAAATGGCTGACCCATGAGCTGATTGAACACAATATTTCGATCGATCGTACGGAAGCCTCGGCGATCGGCTCATACATTCGCCAAAAGACGCCGCTAATTCGTGACCTGGCTTATCAACGTGCTTCGGGTAGTTTTTCCTGAATTGTATCCCCAGAT
>RDYZ01000025.1 GCA_004293855.1 Oscillatoriales cyanobacterium
CATTGCAGTCTCATTCCCGAGCGCCTGTCGTCTCGGGGCCTTGTAGAATCCCATACGAACCTGAACGCATGATGACCGGCTCCTCGCTTCATATCCGCGATGCTACAGCGGACGACCTTTCGGCGATCGTTGAAATCTACAATGCTGCGATCCCACAGCGCATTGCCACCGCTGATCTCCACCCCGTTTCCGTCCAAAGCCGTCGTGCCTGGTTTGAAGCCCATACGCCCTACCATAGACCCCTCTGGGTGGCGGAAACCCAAGCGCATCGCGTTGCAGGCTGGCTCAGTTTTTCGTCATTTTATGGCCGTGCGGCCTACGATGCGACGGTTGAAATTGGAGTCTATGTCCGCCCGGAATGCCAACGCCAGGGCATTGCCCGTACCTTGCTCACCCGCGCAGTCAATGAAGGTAGTTTGTACGATCTGCGAACCTTACTGGCCTATATCTTTGCCCACAATTCCTCAAGCTTGCGCCTGTTTGAGCAGGCGGGTTTTACGGAATGGGGCTATCTTCCCCGTGTCGCAGAGTTGGATGGGGTGGAGCGTGATTTGGCAATTTTGGGCAAACGTTTACGACCCTACTCTGATTAAGCGTCTGATTAGGCGATTGAACCGGATCGGGGATCAATGGGGATCAATTCTGAACTTAGATAATGCACATCGTATACAACTAGTGCAAAATTAAAGAATTAATCGAGTTGGACTCTGAACTCGGTTCTGAACTAACTGTGATTATTCCCCTGAGCGTAATTCCTGTAGGTCAAGACAAAACTCTATGTCTCCCAAACACGATACGCCAAGATTCTTTCTCGATTATTCGGACGTGATCTCACGCTGAACGTAACGGCTCTGACCCCAAAGACCCATTACCGAATACGAGCGAGTTGATTCATGACACTGTACCGATCGTCTCAGATAAGGTGAAATTCACGCTGTGGTTACCAATCTCACATTTGATGGAGATCAGCTTGGCTGGGCCATTGAACAGGCTCCAGTTGCGATTGCCCTGTTTGATCGCCAACTATGCTACCGGATCGCCAGCGATCGCTGGTTGGAATACCACGGTTTAGACGTCACCCATCCCCCCGTCGGCCTTCGCTACACGGATCTATTTCCCCAAGCGCCGCAGCACTGGGTCGATCGGTATCGCAGATGTCTTGATTTCACCCTGGCAACCAGTGATTCTGGGTATTTGCCCTTGCCCAATGGCCCTGCAATTTGGATGCATTGGCACGCCTCACCCTGGGTAGATCTCAACAATGAAGTGTGTGGGTTAATTCTGCACGCGGAACGGGTGGAGGAAAGTATCGAAGTTAACCTAAGTTGGGCCAGAGCGGTTCAATTTTCTCCCGATCTCTACAGTATTTTTTATCTGGACGGGCGTATTAAGCACGTCAATGCCGCCTGGAGTAAGACCTTGGGTTACGGCCCGATGGATGTCTGCAATCGCTCATTTTATGAATTGGTGCACCCAGAGGACTTGCCACAGTGCGAAATGGCGATCGAGCAATTACTGGCCGGTCAGCCCCTTACCAATCTGGAAAACCGCTACCGCCACCAGGATGGTTCCTATCATTGGCTGCAATGGTCGGCTATGGTGGAGTTTGATCGAGGCGAAATCTACGCCGTCGCTCGTGACATCACCGAACGTCACGATGCCAACGAAGCCCTGGCCCGTAGCGAAACTCAACTGCGAGAACAGGCCAAAACCCTCGAACAAACCTTAAACGATCTCAACAATACACAAATGCAGCTTGTGCAAACCGAGAAGCTCTCGACTCTCGGACAGATGCTTGCCGGTGTGGCTCACGAGATTAACAACCCCGTCAACTTTATCTATGGAAACCTCCTACACGCGAAGGAATATACCCAGGATCTGCTGAATCTGATTGCCTTATATCGCCAGGAATATGAGTCCCCCTCTCCGGAACTCCAGGATGCCATCGATGCGAGTGACCTCGATTTCTTGATCGACGACCTACCGCAACTTTTAACCTCCATGCGACTCGGAGCCGATCGCATCAAAGAGATTGTGTCATCCCTCCGCAACTTCTCGCGTGCTGATACCCATGCCACGACCACCAATATTCATAACTGCCTGAACAGCACCCTGACCATCCTACAAAATCGGATCAAAGACAGTCCGAACCGCCCTGCCACCATCATCGAGCAAGACTATGGGGATATCCCGACGATCCAGGGGTATGCCGGTCCTCTCAGTCAAGTTTTTATGAATATCCTCAGTAATGCGCTTGACGCTTTAGAGGAGGGGAGTGCGACGAAAAGTTACTCAGATATCGTCGCCAATCCCAACCGGATCACGATCGCGACGCGCAGTGACGCCCAGAATGTCTACATCACAATTTCCGATAATGGACCAGGGATGCCGGAAGCGGTTCGATCGCAGCTTTTTGAGCCGTTTTTCACCACAAAACCCAGCGGCAAAGGAACCGGGCTCGGTCTTTCGATCTGCTACCAGATCATTACGGAAAAACACAGGGGATGCATTACGTGTACATCCCCTGTGACCGATGGTTGTGGCACGATGTTTTCAATTTCGCTGCCCCTAGAACCACCGATCAACGCCTAGGTTATGAGTGTCTAGCGAGTGTCTAGCGGCTTGTAATTGTAGGTATTGCACCTGGTGGTTTGCTTGATAAATAGCAGACCAGCCGACCGCTACGGGTTCAATCGATCGAACCCGTACAGGTGTCGTTTTCGGTTCTGACGAATTGAATGAGTCCATAAAAACAGTTGTCCTTAAACAATGAGTGCGAATAAAAAAATCGGTCAAAGACCAAATATTAAACTAGAGAGACCACCCATGGCTGATCGAACGTGTGTCATCAATAAATCCTAGACTCCTTATCCGGTCAGCTTATTGAACAACCCAAGATGAAAAAGAGGGGCTGTAACCCTTGCGGAATCAGTGTTGGAAGGTGAAGTGATGACAGCCTTTAAGGCGGAAATTGAAGTCCATCAACAACCATCTGATGATCGATCTCTCCTGAATTTAGATCCTCCTCTGGGTGACAGATCGATACTCTAATGCCAGACGGCGATCGTTCTGCATCCATTGTTGCAATTCACGGGGGTTGGCATTCAGCAGCTATTTCTCAACGCTCAGGAGCGATAGATTAACCCGCTAGACCCCCGTAACACCGTGAACACCTTGCCATGACGCCCTGACAAATTCGTTGTTTTGCCTACACCTCGGCTATTGCGTCACCCTCAGGACTTACGCAAAAATTGCTTAAACCGTGGCAAACTCGTGGCGAGCCTGTGGCTGGAAGCACGAAATTCCGTTAGCGTGCGTAAGTCCTGACCCTTAAACCGTTAAGATTTCACGTTCTACGCGGAAGCAAGAACTCTTCTGTAGAGTGAGGGTTTGGGCAGACTTTCAAAACCGTTTCTCATGCGTTCCCACCGGACTGGCCATACACGCCACCGCCCGAGGAAGTATCACGAACTAGCACACATCCGACAGATTCAGGCCAGAATCCTCAACGGCTCACTGGAAACACCGTATACTACGAGACAATAGAGCAAGTCGTCACTTTGTCGTTTCAAATGTGACCGTATTCCCTGCATACAAACTGATTGAACCGTAAATCGCTCCAATCATTACAAAATTAGAGGACTTGCCTGATTTTGATAGACTGTTGAAAACTTCAAAACCGTAGCAACAACGACAGTGACGCTGAGTTTAAACGCACCCCAAACCGCCACAGATATCCCCCCCCACCGTCAAAACGGCTGGCGTGGCCTCATTGAGGCTTATCGTCCATACCTCCCCGTGACCGACAGCACTCCGGTTATTAGCCTGCACGAAGGCAATACGCCGTTAATTCCGGTGCCGACGATCGCCGCAGAAATCGGCAAAAAAGTTCAGGTCTTTGTTAAATATGATGGCCTGAACCCCACCGGCAGCTTTAAGGATCGCGGGATGACCATGGCCGTCACCAAGGCGAAAGAAGCGGGAGCTAAAGCGGTTATCTGTGCCAGTACGGGGAATACCTCAGCAGCAGCCGCCGCCTACGCAAAACGGGGCGGGCTACGAGCTTTTGTCCTCATTCCCGATGGATATGTGGCCCTAGGTAAACTTGCGCAAGCTTTAGTTTACGGTGCAGAAGTTTTAGCGATTAAAGGAAACTTTGATCGTGCCTTGGAAATTGTGCGCGAGCTGGCCGATCGTTGCCCCGTTACCCTGGTCAACTCGATCAACCCCTATCGTCTTGAAGGGCAGAAAACCGCAGCCTTTGAGGTGATCGATGACTTGGGTGAAGCGCCGGATTGGCTCTGCATTCCGGTGGGCAATGCAGGCAACATCACCGCCTACTGGATGGGATTTTGCCAGTACCACCAGATGGGTCGCTCAACTCGATTGCCAAAAATGATGGGCTTCCAAGCCTCGGGTTCTGCCCCCTTCGTCGTTGGTAACCCAGTGCTACAACCGGACACCCTCGCGACGGCCATTCGGATCGGTAATCCTGCAAACTGGGATAAGGCTCTTTCGGTTCGCGATGCAAGCCAAGGCGAATTTAATGCGGTGACGGACGATGAAATCATGCACGCCTATCGCATGTTAGGCCAGGAGGGCATTTTCTGCGAACCGGCGAGTGCGGCCTCTGTGGCTGGTTTGTTAAAGCTGAAGGATCGGGTGCGTGAAGGGGCGACGATCGTTTGCGTCTTAACCGGTAATGGCCTCAAAGATCCCGATGCGGCCATCACCCACAGCGATGACAGTCTCTTCAAGAAAGGCATTGAGCCGGATCTTGAAACGGTCGCTGAGATCATGGGCTTTTAATCTTGGGTCTAACCCAACGAGACCGCAGCCCATCAGAGTTTTTGACTCGGTTGTTCTGCACCATCCGTGGGCATTGACCCGCACGTCACGTCGCTAGTCCTATATTTTGTAAACTTTCTCAACACTGTAGAATCCCGGTTTGGCTTCTACAGTGTTTATTTTTGGGACACAGCACCGCATAAAATCCGAGCCGATCGGGTTCCCTCACGGTTCAAGCCAACGATCGCAGTTGCGGGCTCTCCAACCCAGGGAAGACGTCCGGCGGCTCAGGGATGTTTCCCAGTTTTGGAGATCCTCTTGCCGCGTCGCCTTGATTTAGACCGGCCACCCCCAACCCACCACAAGCAAATCGCAGCTTAAATCCGGATTGACTTGTCATCTTATTGCAAATAATTGTAGTTTAGAGAGGCCGTCAATCACTCCAATTCCATACTCTTTCACCTTTCACGTCATCTATGAGCGACGAGATTCTTCGGCTCGATCAGGTCACCAAACAGTTTGCGAAATCATCTGTGCCAGCCCTCGACACGATCGACCTTTCCTTGACACGGGGCTGCCTACTTTCACTACTCGGCCCCTCCGGTTGTGGCAAAACGACCTTATTGCGACTTATTGCTGGCTTTGAGCAGCCCGATCGCGGCACAATTTTCCTATCCGGTCACCCAGTTGCAGGCCCAGGGCATAACGTTCCCCCGGAACGTCGCCGTTTGGGTATGGTGTTCCAAGAGTTTGCTCTCTTTCCCCATCTGACGGTGGGGCAAAATATTAGCTTTGGGCTGAAGCAAGTGGGGTTACCGCTTCAGGATGTGCGACGACGCACCGGGGAAGCCCTCGAACTCGTCGCCCTCAGTGGGCTGGAGAAACGATATCCTCACCAATTGTCCGGTGGTCAGCGTCAGCGTGTGGCCCTAGCGCGTGCCCTAGCGCCCAATCCCGATCTGATTTTGCTCGATGAGCCCTTGAGTAATCTTGATGTGCAAGTCCGGCACTATTTGCGCCACGAAATTCGCCACATTCTCAAAGAGACCGGGACAACAGCAGTATTTGTGACACACGATCGCGAAGAAGCGATGGTGATGTCCGATCGTATTGGGGTGATGCGTCAGGGTCAGCTTGAACAACTCGGAACTCCCGAAGAAATCTACTGCGCTCCCCAATCTCGCTTTGTGGCAGAGTTCGTCAGTCAGGCTAATTTTCTCAATGCTCGCCGCCGAGGGTCAGCCTGGGAAACGGAAGTGGGAACGTTTGAGACGGTTACGCCCAGTATCCAGGAAGGGGAAATTGGTGAACTTGCGATTCGAGAGGAAGATCTCACGTTAAAACCAGACAAAGAAGGTCGGGCGACCATCCTAGATCGGCAGTTTCTGGGTCATAGCCATCGTTACTGTCTCACCACACCATCCGGGCAGCAAATCCACGCCCGCACCCCCCCTTCGTCCATTCTGCCCATCGGGTCGCGCGTTCGTCTTTCGGCTAGCAATATTCGTCTATTTCAAGGCGATCGGACGGAACAGCAGCTATTTCCTGTCGTTTAGTCCCATATTTAAGGCTAAAGCAAGGGCCTGTGATCAATTCACCCTAGAATCCGGATCAGGCAAGCGGTTAAACGCTCCACTCAGTAAAAAAAGCCGGGATCTATCACTCTGGCTGGGTGAACCCTGTGCAAGGGAAGAGATGATCGCCCCTAGCAAATTCACAAACCCACCAACAATCTGAATTTCATCCAATTCAGTTCGGGCACTGCGACTTGTCCTCAGACCCAAAAGGTCACAAGCTGTAGAACAAATGCTTAAGCTGCCCATTGTTTGGCAAAGGAGATCTCGCTCGTGGCAAAAATTGAAATCTATACCTGGAGTCGCTGCCCATTTTGTATTCGTGCCAAAGCCTTACTTGAGAGTAAAGGTGTGAACTACACCGAATACTGTATTGATGGTGATGAGGCGGCACGCGATGTGATGGCCGATCGTAGCCAAGGGCGCCGTAGTTTGCCACAGATTTTTATTGATGAGCAACATATTGGTGGCTGTGACGACCTCCATGCCCTCGATGCGACCGGCAAACTGGATCGCATTCTCCAGCCTACCTAAATGCGGCATTATCTGGGATACCGATGGGATACCGAACGGGATTCTGGATAATCAGTAAATTTTCTACCTAGAAGAAAGCCACCCAGGCAATAGCATGGGTGGCGTTTGGTGTGAGGAGTGAACGGAAACATTTGTCTCCGCTACACCTTATTTTAGAACAAGAGTTCGATTCCATCTCATTTGAGATCAAAATCTGACACAATTTCACAACAACCGAACCGGCAAGTACAGAAACTGCTTAGAGATACTGACTGATAACCGGGCGGAGAGTACCCATAGGGAACTTGCAACCCTAGGACGCTACCATTTTAGAAGGTTGAACTGCTCCATATCGATCGTGTCACGGTTCCGATAAATCGCGAGGACGATCGCCAAACCGACGGCAGCTTCTGCGGCAGCGATGGTAATTACAAACACGGAAAAGACCTGACCTTTAACATCAGCATCCAAGAAATTCGAGAACGCCATTAAGTTTAAGTTAACGGCATTCAGAAGCAATTCGATCGACATCAAAACCCGTACCGCGTTTCGACTGGTAATGAGTCCGTAGATGCCGATACAAAAAAGGGCTGCGGCTAGTAACAAAAAATACTCTAATTGAAGCACGATCATTTCACCTCAGAAACACATCGGTTGGATCTGCAATGCACCGCAAGATTCAACCATTCACGGTCGGTACTTAAACACTCAATTCGCCAATGCTTAACTTAAGCCTACTTCTTGAGCCTACTTGGAAATGGGTTCCAGCGGCTCGGGAGCGACCGGATCACGCGGGCGCTCCGGTAGGCGGAAGATCAGATTCGGATCACCATCACCAGTTCTCGCATCAGGAATAAACTCACGCCGTGCCAGCACGATCGCGCCAATCATCGCAATCAGGAGCAGCACCGAAGCCAACTCAAAGGGCAGCAGAAAATCACTGAAGAAATGTTCACCGAGGCGCAGAGCGGTATCACCGACCACTGGAGCCTCCGGCAACACATTCCAAGAGGTGGTGATCGCCACGGTTCCCAGCAAGGCGAATAACCCCAAACAAACCAGTGCGGTGAGTCCCTGACGCACCCAGGCATTCTTAAGGGGTGCGAGCGGCTCACGTTTGTTAACGAGCATAATCGCAAACAAAATCAAGACATTGACCGCACCGACATACACGAGAATCTGAGCTGCGGCCACAAAGTCCGCATTCAGCAACAGATACATCCCCGCGATACTAATGAATACACCACCGAGCAAAAAGGCGGAGTATACGATGTTCTCAAGCAAGACAACGCCTAGCGCCGCCACGATCGTCGTTAACGTTAAAACGCCAAACGATACAAGTTGTGTTCCCTCTGCCAAAGTCACGGTAGTTTTACGTCCTTTTCGTTAAGTAAGCGGTGGTGGTTAGTGGCGTCACGATGGAACACCGACACAATTGATCTTAGGGATGATCTTAGGGCGTGCTATGCCTTGTCGTCACTGACCGGGGCGGCAGCAGCCTTATCCTGTTTGAGGTCTTCGAGGATATCCTCAGGACGTTTCCCGGCTCGCTGTGCACCTTTGGGCAGATCATGGGGTTCCATGACCCCTTTCGGAAGATAGGCAAACTCTCGCAAGGGAGTGACCATCGGGTCTAGCGTAACTTTTTCAGGCAGGCGACCGAGGGCGACGTTGTCGTAGTTGAGCTCGTGACGATCATAGGCGCTGAGTTCATACTCCTCCGTCATTGACAGGCAATTGGTCGGGCAGTACTCAACACAGTTGCCGCAAAAAATACACACCCCAAAGTCAATGCTGTAGTGATTGAGCTGCTTTTTCTTTTGCGCTTTATTAAATTCCCAATCCACAACGGGTAGGTTGATGGGGCAAACACGAACGCAAACCTCACAGGCAATACACTTGTCAAATTCAAAGTGAATTCGACCGCGATAGCGCTCGGAGGGGATGATTTTCTCGTAGGGGTATTGCACGGTTACCGGGCGACGACGCATGTGGTCGAAGGTTACCGATAAACCTTGTCCGATATATTTCGCGGCTTGGAACGATTCCTTTGCATAGTCGCCGACTTGTTTGAGAAACTTCAGCATGGCTTAGGGGCTTGTAACGTGGGGCGAATGTTAAAGCAGCGATCGCGTCACCGCGATCCATCGGACGAGAGTTGGTAAAGGTTTATAACAAACCATTCGACCAACTCCCTGAATTAGCATGTTAACCGCCAAAGGCGAC
The DNA here is from genome assembly GCA_004293855.1 of Oscillatoriales cyanobacterium. Taxonomy (GTDB): domain Bacteria; phylum Cyanobacteriota; class Cyanobacteriia; order Cyanobacteriales; family Geitlerinemataceae; genus RDYZ01. The sequence continues at coordinate 9,102 of RDYZ01000025.1, forward strand.
GGGGAATGCTAACTTCAAACCCGCCGTAATCAGCAGGTTAGCGAGAGAGACCGGAAGCAGAAACTTCCAGCCAAGGTTGAGGAGTTGGTCGATACGCACACGGGGAGTGGTCCAGCGCAACAAGATCGCGAGGAAGACCAGCGCGTAGGTTTTAACCAAGACCATGGTGATGCCGATCGCAGCCGTGATCACCTGCACCCAGGCCACATCCGGGCTAACACCAATCCATGCGGCCAGGGTGTTAACGGGAATGGGGAAGCTCCAGCCACCGAGATAGAACACGGAGAAGAGCAGGGCGCTGAGGATCAGGTTAACGTAGGAACCCAGATAAAAAAGTGCAAACTTCATACCGGTGTATTCCGTTTGGTAACCTGCGACCAGTTCTTCTTCCGCTTCGGGTAAGTCAAAGGGGAGGCGTTCCGTTTCTGCTAGGGCTGAAATCCAAAAAATGATAAACCCGACCGGTTGACGCCAGATGTTCCAGCCCAGGATTCCGTGGTCTGCTTGCTGATTAACAATGTCGATCGTGCTGAGACTGTTGGACATCATGACGATCGCCAACACAGACAGCGCTAGGGGAATTTCGTAACTAATCGACTGAGCAGCGGCTCGCAAACCACCAATAAGTGCGTATTTGTTATTCGATGAGTACCCGGACATTAAGAGGCCGATCGGGGTCACACTGGAGAGAGAAATCCAGAGAAATGCACCAATCCCAAGATCCGTAACGACCAGATTTTGGCCGAAGGGGACGATGAGGTAGGACAAGAAGACGGGAATGACCACGATCGCGGGGCCAATCGTAAACAGCCAGGGATCGGCACGATCGGGAACAATATCTTCTTTAAATAAAAGTTTGAGACCATCGGCCACGGGTTGCAAAACACCGAGGGGACCCGCATACTCAGGGCCATAGCGCTGTTGAACGGCTGCGGAAATTTTCCGCTCAAGCCAAACCGCGATCAGCACGCCGACCGTTGCGACGACGAGCATGAGCGCCATGGGAAGCGGTAGCCACAGCACTTTTGCGAGCGCCGAGGGCAGCCCGAGATCGACAAGTAGCTGGATCGCACTGCTTTGTAGGTCGATTCCTGATTCCATAAACCTGGTGACGTTCGTGAAGGTTCGGCGTGAAACGGCGCGCACGGCCTATATTACGGGTTCCATAGTACATTGCTGCGCTAGCCGATGCCACTGAAACTTTATGGAATCCCGCGATCTGCCAATCTTCAGGGGCTCGATCGACGGGGTATTATGGCGTGAAATCGTCGCGACCCATCAATGCAAATGATGAAACTCATTTGAGATTGATAGACATTTTTCTCGACAGCATGGTGAGGTGAATTTCAGGATGAACCATCGATCGCAGCTTGAGCGATGGCGGCCGATCGCCTATGTCCTGTGGTGCGCGATCGCTGGGTATTGGCAACTAGTACCCCGTCCCCAGGCCGAACCGCCTGGAACGATCGCGGCAACCGTCACACGGGTGGTCAGTGGTCAGACGATCGAAGTCCGGCTTGACCACGCCGCCAATCAAACCGAAACGATCCGACTGGCAGGCATTGACGCACCGGATTTGCGCCAATCTCCCTGGGGGCTAAACAGTCAGCAGGCACTGGCACAGCAGATTGAGGGGCAGCGGGTCAATCTGGAATGGGATCGACGTGAGGAAACAGGCCAGCCGGAACGCGATCGCTTTGGTCGGCTACACGCCTGGGTTTGGTCGGAGGGGGAACTGGTGCAAGCGACTGTACTACGATCGGGCTGGAGTTTGGTGCAGGCAACAGAAGGGGACTCGTTGCCGGATTCGTGGTCTCGATCAACCCTGCAAGCTGCCGAGACCGAAGCCCGATCGCTCGGTCGAGGTCTTTGGTCTGCGGCTTCTGCGCTTCGGCAACACCCGGCAGACTTTCGCAGCGAGCGTTAGGGAGCGTTATCCATTGAATTTCCAGCACTCATCCCGTCAAACTCGCTGGAAGCGAGCCTGCCAATCACGGGATTACACGCCCTAAGCTGGACTGACGGAGTTGGATTGTGTTTGCAGAAAGGCTTGCAAATCATCGATCGTAAAGACCGCATCAAAGGCCAAACCCTCTTGGGCATACAGTGCCGCGCCTCCCTGCTGACGATCCACCAGCGAGATAATGCGATCGACCACATAACCCGCCCCCCGCAGCCGCTCAACGGCTTTGAGGGCAGACTGTCCGGTGGTGACCACATCCTCAAGGACAACGACGTTCGCTCCCTCTGTGAGCACTGGCCCCTCAATGTATGCCTGTGTGCCGTGTCCTTTGGCTTCCTTACGGACAATCAGTGCCGGGATGGGCTGCGCTTCAAGGGCTGAGACGAGACTGACAGCGGAAACGATCGGGTCAGCCCCCAAGGTTAACCCCGCGACAGCAGCGGTTCCGTCCGGCAACATGGAAAAAATCGTACGTCCTGTCGCCAGAGCGCCGATCGCATCCAGGGTGACCAGCTTGCAGTTGATGTAATAGCTACTTTTCTGGCCAGAGGAAAGGGTAAAGTCACCTTCGCGATAGGCACGATCGACAAGCAGCTCAAGCAAAGTTTGGCGAGATTCGGTCATGGCGTCAGAGTGTCAGAAAAAATATTCAGACTAGATCGTAGCCCGATCACAGCCGATCGCAGGTGCATCAGCCCAGACTCCACGATCGCGAGATAGACGATCGCACCAAACCCATTGACATGACCCAGCGCAATCGGTTGAGCGGTTAATGATCCTCAAGCAATGCATACTCGTGGAGCACAGCTAGCGGCACAGACCGCAAAGCGGCTTCGTGGGTTGCATTTAGGTTGATGGGGGGCGCAACTCCAGCATCTAGGGCTTCTTTCCAGCGCGACACACACAAACACCAGCGATCGCCCGGTTTCAGTCCGGGAAAACCATACATCGGCATTGGCGTACTCAGGTCGTTACCCTGCTGGCGGGTGTAGGCGAGAAATTCCGCCGTAACCTGGGCACACACCACATGGACACCCCGATCATCCGGCCCCGTCTGACAAAATCCGTCACGATAAAACCCCGTTACCGGATTGGTACAACAACAGGCCAAAGGCTGACCAAGAACATTTTTCGCGTTGGAGTCGGGCATCGGGTTAGAGGGTTGAGTGCGTGCAGTGGGGACAATGAAGCAAAATTAAGGCAGCGTGATCGTGCCTCCGGGTGAGCTAACAGCCATCGGAACTTTAGCCCCAATGGTTCAACGTTAACCATCAACCATCCAGGCAAACGGACGGCGTATCCAATTCAACGATCACCGGGGTGTGGTCGCTCGGTTTGGGCAGTTTGCGTGGCTCAACGTCGATCGTGCAGGCCGTAGCCGCTTTGTACAGATCCGGTGTGAGATACAGGTGATCAATGCGCCAGCCACGATTACGACGAAACGATGCCGCCCGATAATCCCACCAGCTAAACACATTACCGGCGGACTCAAATTTCCGAAATGCATCGGCAAGGTCGAGCTTCAAGACAGCATTCAGAGCCTCCCGCTCAGCGGGCATTGTGCCAACCACCTTCTCGTCGGGGGTTTTGGGTGTGTGAATATCGCGATCGTCTGGCGCAATATTAAAGTCACCACACATGCACAGGTGTTGATTGCCCTCGGCCAGCAAACGCTCGATATAGTCTCGTAACTTTTCGAGCCAGCGCAGTTTGTAATGATACTTATCGCTATCGTAGTCGCCGCCATTGGGAACGTAGAGATTGACAACCCGCACACCGTCAAACACGCCCGAAATCACCCGCTTTTGCTCATCGAGATCCGCAACGGCAGACGATCCGAGGATGCTGCTAAAGCCGATATTGATGTGGGTGGCGGGCGATCGGCTAAAAATTGCCACACCGTTGTAGGCTTTCTGGCCGGAAATGTAGAGGTGATAGCCCAAATCCGTAAACGGCTCACGCGGAAAATCCGCATCCACGACTTTAGTTTCTTGCAAACACAGCACATCAACGGCTGACGCTTCGAGCCAATCTCGAACGATACCTTGTCGGGTCCGAATCGAGTTGACGTTCCATGTGGCAATTTTCATTGAAAGGAGCTGTGAAAAGAGGTCCAGAATCGGTATAGTTGGGCGAACAGAATCACCGGCCAGTGAGCATCGAACGTGCATTCGGCCTGCTGCCAAGGCATGATGATGCCTTCTTTGTTAGGATATCAACCAAAACAGGCGCGAAAATCGCGATCGTTGAGGTACACACGCTGCCTTGAAGATCGACCATCAATTTCTGAATAATTTTTGATCAATCAAGTCGTATGATCCCCATTCCGTTCGCATTTCGCAACACCGTGGGCGGTATGACGGCCATCTCGGCTCTAGATCAACGATTTTGTTGACAATCTATTACGATTCGCCGATCGCGCTCGTTTTGTTTTCTTGAGGTAAATGAATGTCCGATAATTTCCAAGACGTTGTACTCGACACCATCCAGCCCCAGGCCGAGGCTGCGGATTCGGCCACAGCCGCGCAAGCGACCGCCCCAGCACCCACGGCGGATCAATCCACGGATGATTCGTCCTATACGTTGATGATGACGGCGGTACGTGCAGCGATCGACCGGAAAGGAGGCAATGTCGTCGCGCTTCACGTGGCGGAAGTTTCGTTTATCACGGATTATTTTGTGATTGTGACAGGGTTCTCGCGTGTGCAAGTGCGTGCGATCGCCCAGTCCATCGATGCTGAGATTGAAGAGACCCTCGATCGTCTGCCCCTACATAAGGAAGGCATGAGTGATGGCAGTTGGGTGCTGCTCGATTACGGTGAACTGATTGTGCATGTCTTACTACCCGATGAGCGTGAGTTTTATAATCTCGAAGCCTTTTGGGGTCACGCCGATCGGGTGGAAATTCCCGCCGAACTGTTTGAAGCATCCTAAGACCAGGGCTTGATCGGTCGTATTTGATTGCTTCTATTTTTTCTAGACTGCTGCTATCCGCCAATGAAACGAGCTTTTGTCTGCCCTGTTCCCGAGGAGCAACAGCCACTTAATGAATATCAAGAACTGACCGAGTCGGGATTTTTTCAGTCCTGTAGCGCTCCCCTGGGGCAATACCTCAAAACCCTGGCCTGGGTGTGGGTTCCGAGTCTCGCGATCGCAATGCCCGTCTCAGCGGCTAGCTTTAACCCTAGCAAGTATCCCCTCGAATTTATTCTGGCGGCCTGTGCTGGTGCGGCGGTGTCCTTAACCTTTGCGATCGTGCGGCTCTATCTGGGCTGGAGCTACATCCGCGATCGGCTCGAAAGATCGACGGTGCTGTACGAAGAATCGGGTTGGTATGACGGCCAAGTGTGGACGAAGACGCCCGAAATTCAAGCTCGCGATCGTCTTGTGGTGGAATATCAAGTACAACCGATCATGCGACGATTGCAGCGCACTTTTGTGGCAATTGGTTTATCCTTTGTTCTCGGCTCAGTCATCTGGGTTTTATTTTAAGGAAGCCCAGATAATCAATCATGACTTCAGACCTTTGATGTTTTAGAAACCTCAAAGGTCTTGCGACCTGTTATCCATCCTGTTTTACCTAAGCTCTGTATTCAAGCTCAATGTATCGCATCAAATGGCACGCATTGAAACACCTTAAAAATAGGTCTTAAAACACCGAATGTTAACACCTTAACAGGGCGCTCAGTTTCGATCAGCGCTGTTCTTTGTATGGATTTTTCTCTAGCCCGACAACAGTTTTATCACGAACTTCAGCGCGACAACATCGATCTAGCCCGTGCTGCGCTATGCCTTGCCCAGCAGGAATACCCAGACCTCGATCCTGATCCGTACCTGGCTCAACTTGATACGTGGGCAACTGCGATCGCCGATCGCCTCCCAGAGGAACGCTACCCCCTGCGCGTCGTCAAAACAATCAGCACATATTTATGTCAAGATCTCGGCTTTTCTGGCAATACCGAACAGTATTACGACCCGCGTAACAGCTACCTCAACGACGTTCTTGAGCGACGCACCGGCATCCCGATTTCGCTGTCGTTGGTGTATCTCGAATTGGCGAAACGTCTCGATTTCCCGATGGTCGGAATTGGAATGCCGGGACATTTTTTAATTCGACCGGATTTTGAAGCTGCGGGTATTTTTGTTGATGTGTTTAACGGTGGCGAAATTTTATTTCCCGAGGACTGTCAAGCGCGGTTAAGCGAGATTTATGGTCAGCCGATCGAGTTACAACCGGAGTTTCTCGCACCGATCGCACCGCGCCGTTTTTTGATGCGATTGTTGATGAATCTGAAGGGGATTTATCTGTCCAAGCGAGATATTCCCCGCACCCTACGCACGATCGAAAATATTTTGATGGTTTGGCCGGAGGCGATCGAGGAGCGGCGCGATCGGGGGCTGCTTTATTTCCAGCAGGGACGTTATATCGAAGCGCGTCATGATTTGGAGTTTTATCTTCAAAGTCGTCCTGACGCTAGAGATCACCGTCAAATTCAAATGTTGCTCGATAATGCGATCGCCAATGAAAATCAGGCGATGGATACCGATGCAGATCTGGGCTAAGCGGCTAAGTCGGCTAGGGCAATCAACCGTGACGTTAGACCTTTGAGGTTTATCAAATCTCAAAGGTCTCGCTTCCTATAGAGCCCTACAGATCCGTCATGGGTCTAACCGCTCGAAGGATGTTACTTCAAGAATGGGCCCGATCGCGGCCAAGCTCATCACATCATTACGGATGACACCCTCAAGGGTGACCGTTGCCCCGTCCTGCTGAATCGCGATCGGCTCCCCGTTGTAAATTTCGTAGGTGATGCCGTCGTCCGTCACCAGCGCCCACGCGCCTGTCCCCATCGACACGTACTCAATTTTGCCGGTGAATGTCATCAAAGCCGTCATTGATTGTTCTCCTGGGTTTAACCGATCTCTGAGGGTTGCAGCGATAGCCGTGCCAGAGCGAAACACAGTAGCGCATTCAGCCCCAAAAAGCCTCGCGCTACGATCCCCTTTCCCAGCCACATCAGCTCCGGGTCAGCGATCGCGCTTACGGCCAAACAGGCGCTCACCCCCAACAAGGAGCCGATCGCCCACCATTTCAAATCCTTGTGACCCATCAGGAACACCAATAAACCCGCCGGAATTAGAACACTGGCAAACAGGGGATTGAGCGCCGAGCTGCCCTGAATCGCGCTTCCCAGCTCAGCGATCGAGCTACCCGCGACCCGGAACGGCCATTGGGGCAAATCGAAAATATACAGACCACGCAGGAAAAATAAACCCGAACTGCCCATAACGACACCGGTGGCGAGAAAACCATTCCAGCGAAACGGAAAGTAAGCCCGCAGGAACCAGGCGAGCAGATAGCCACCGATCACCATCGCCAGCTTCATTGGTAGCGCCACGACACCGCCATCGATCCAGAATTTGGGATTGAGGTATCCGTTATCGCGTAGCCATTGGGCAAAGTCGCGCGGCGTGATTTTGCCTTGGAGTGCAAGCTTGACGGCGGCGGCGGCATCCAGTTTGCCCGCGCCGAAATGGTTGAGCGGATCATCGCTGACCGCCGTGGCGGACTGTAGCAGAATGTCGCGTACTTCGTCGGGGTCTTCGATGCCCGCTGCTTTAATGAGAGCCGCCACACCGGCCACGTGGGGCGCGGCCATGCTGGTTCCCTGGAAGGCGGCGAACAGGCTATCACCCGATCGCCCGTCGATCGTGTTTTGCAAAATTCCGCCCACGGGCGATTCCTTCGTATTGCCACCGGGCGCAGCGATATCTACGCCTGCGCCGTAGTTGGAGTAGGGCGCTTTTTCACCCAGAGCATCGATCGCCGCCACACCGATCGCCCGAGGGTAACGCGCTGGATAGCCCGCCGAATTTTGATTCGCATTGCCCGCCGCTGCGATTACCACCACGCTGTTTTCATGGGCATAGTCGATCGCCTCTTGCAATAACTGACTTTCGCCACCACCACCCAGACTCAGGTTAATCACATCCGCGCCATTGTCTGCCGCAAAGCGGATCGCCTCGGCAATATCTGCCGTGGTGCCGCCGCCACCTTTACCCAGCACCTTCAGCGGCATGATCGTCGCTTTGTAGGCAATGCCCGCAACGCCGTAGTTGTTGTTCGTCGATTGGGCGATCGTTCCGGCGACATGGGTTCCGTGGCCGTTGTCATCGCTGGCATCGGCGCGATCGTCCACGAAATTGTAACCGTCGGTGAAGGCGGTCTCTTTGAGGTCGGGAACTCGGCTAACGCCGGTATCGATCACCGCCACGGTCACGCCTTCACCTTGGGAATCGAGCCATGCCTGTTCTAGGCCGATCGCCTTGAGGTTCCACTGTTTGCTGTAGAGCGGATCATTGGGCGCGGTGGTGCTATTGGC